>JBFKNO010000005.1:0-27722 GCA_041629275.1 Nitrospiraceae bacterium | reverse complement strand
GTGCGTGCCGTATCGCGGGGCAATTGGGTGTCGGTATCCAAGGTGATGACGTACTTGATCGAACCGAGGATGGATGGGTCACCGACAATATCCGAAAATGCCGTTTGCTCCCCACCCCGCAGCAGGGCATTAAACTGCTCCAGCTTGCCACGCTTGCGCTCATATCCCATCCACACCCGTTCGTATGGATTCCAGACCCGGGAGCGGTGAAACAGATAGAAGATGCAGGGGCGGTCCTCCCGGTAGGTCTCGTTGAGCGCCTGGACACCGGCGCGCGCGCGGGCGAGCAGGCTGTCATCGTCTGGCAGGGTGCGCTCAGGCGCGTCACGAAAATCTGTCAGCAAGGCAAAGAACAGATGAGGGTCGCGATTCCCAAGATAGCGGATCTCGAGGGCTTCGAGAAGACCATCGATCTCCTGCGACCTGCTCAGCAAGGTCGGGACCACGACCATCGTGCGATGAACGGATGGGATGCCCCCCGAGAAATCCACGCGTGGTAACGCGCGAGGCGCCAACACAAGCGTGACCAACAGGTTCACCAGCGAGACGGCCAGCGCCGAACCCCCGATAATGCCGGTCACCCCTAAAAACCAGGACCGCCAGTCACCCAGCCCGAACCCCTCGAAGGAGAACAGCACGGCCGATGTCGCCAGGGCGGTGATCAACAGGATGGGTCCGAGGTACAGGATCAGGCGAAAATGCCGGGTCGCTTGGCTGGACCGTAAGTTCCACGAAAAACGGCATCCGACCGCACGCTCCAGTATGTACCGTCCGTGATCGATCAGGTAGTATCCGACATGCGCGGTGCGGTCGCGGGGGCTCAATCGCTCTGCAGCAGCCTGCGCGAGACCAATGGCTTCGCGTGCCACCGCCAACTCACTTCGCGAACTGGCCCGCGCGACGTCTTCGATGGCATGCCGGTACCGGTCGCGGGTGGCGAAATCCTGGCTGGCGTGCACCCCCATTGGGTCCTCACGCAAAGTCCTTTCGACGACACTGAGGGCCTCGACGTAATTCCTCCAGTCCATGGCGCCGATGAAACGCAGACTGCCGATACTGTTCGCGATGGAGATCTGGTTGGTTGCGGCCGTTCGGGCGGCCGCCTCCAACAACTGCGTTGCGGTCACCCCTTGCTCGAGTAGTTTGTGCTCGACCCAGGTCTGAATGAACGCCAGCGCGGGCCCCTGAGCCTGCAATCTTGCGTAAAATTCCTCCACAAACGGCGCGGTCAGCGGGACATCGGCATCGGCAAACTCGGCGAGCAACTGGACGAGCTGCTTCGGTTTGTTTTGGGCCGTCGCGTGCATGCGGTCTGCCCATGTGATGGCCGCGTCCCGCTCCTGTCGCCGACCGGCGATCCGCAACCCAACGCGTCGAAGGTTTTCCAACAGCGCCAATTGCAGCATGATCGGGAATGCCCACAGTTCGCCCAGTCGCAACGGTTCAGCCGTTTGATAGGCCGCGACAAATTGGGTGGCGTTGTCGTTGTCGACGCGACCGTCCATGTGAGAGATCAGCTCCAACGCCAAGTCATAGATTCGAGGAAACCCGGCTGACGGGCCATCAGCCAGTCGCGGCAACTGCCGACTGTACCCGCGCGGCAGATGCCTCCGCGCCAGAACGAACTGCTGCTCGATGAGATAGAAATTATCGAGCAACCAGGCCTCGGCGGGTCCAATCCGTTGTCCCGGCGTGGGTGCGGCGGTCACGACGTCATACGCCGCCAGCAGAACGCGCTCATTGTCCGCCAGCCGTGGCAACAGCCTGTCCGGCCCCGGACGGGGATCGATCTTATGCCGGCCAGCCAGCGCGACGCCGTGCCGCTTCAGTTGCTCAATGCTGAACAGCTCCGAGCGCAGCAACTCCGTATCGCGGGCGTCGCGCATCCCATTTCGTGTGCCTGCTGAAAATCCGAACTCTTTGATGACTATGACCTTCTCCTCGCTCGAACTCGGGATAGTCCGTTCGGCGCTGGCTTCATGACTTGTGTGTGCCAAACCCTCATACTACGGGTTTAAAAGAGAGCGCAAGTCGATAAAGCTTCAATGGTCCTTGAACATGGCCCGCGACCCGTCCTTTCTTGCCTCCCTCTGTCCCGAAGCCTTCTCGTGCCCTCTCCAGTTTGGGGGTGTGTGGACTGGGGTGAGGGCCTGCTCCGTGTGAGCTACTTCACAGTCTCCCCATTCGCGCCTGCCTATACTCCTGCGCTGCACGAGGCCAGTCTATGGAGAAGCGCAGGACCCGGCGCGTTGCTGTCAACGGCTCTGCCTTGCTCATGGCAGGACGAGTCGGCAACGGCGCAACTTTGCTCAATCTGTCCGAAGGTGGGTGTGGCCTTGAGCTCAGTTGGCTGATGCCACCGGACGCTCGGGTCGCCCTGCACCTGGTGATCTCGGAGGACCAACCACCCATGTTCATCAATGAAGCACGGGTCTGCTGGAGCACGGCGGGCCGTATCGGGACAGAGTTTCTCGCCCTGTCCGACGAGACTCGACAACAACTGCGTGAGTGGTTGCGATCTCGGCATGGTCCGTAGTCACTCAGGGCTAACTTGACACGCCCCACCGGACGGCCTAGCCTGAGCCGGAGACACTCGCATTCTGACGTGATTGTGCCCGATCTGTCGCACGAGTGAAGGGCGGAGAGGAAGGCCGTGCTTGCCCGACAGGAGCTGGAGGGTGTCATGACGGAGTTGGCTGAGCGGGAGCTAGAGGGGGCGAGATTCCGGCCGCCACATCAAGAGTGTGCACACCCATGAGCCCGTCGGAGCAGGAGCGTCGAGCGAGTGAGCGGACCCAGTTGGGACTGCCCTGCGTGTATGTCCTGCAGAAGCCGGTTGATCCGGAGCACTGGGAGTTCGACCAGGGCCTTGGTCGGGTCCTCAACATGGCGCGAGACGGGATGTTGTTACTCCTGGATCATCACCCTCAGATCGAGCAGATCATCCAAGCGCACATTCATCACAGCAACACCGGTCAGACCATCTCACTGGTGCGAGTGATGTGGACGCGCCGAGCGGACGGCGGGGGGCAACATTGGGCGGGCTGCAAGTTCGTGTTCGGTCCCTACTCCCTGTCCCAGGAACGGCTCTGTGCGCCTTCCGATTTTGTGACACCGTCCTCAGACTGAGCCGGATGGTCGAATGACTCATCCCCGATGACCCCGTCGGTCACGCCCTCGCAGGCCCCAAAGAGTTCTCCCTCCAAAGGTTCCTGACACCTTCGTCTCCCATCCCTCCCGCTGCCTCGATCTCTCGCTCTCACTGTGAGTCATTTCATAGCGACCGGTGGCGCGCGATGTTACAACACAGGTGTCGCGAGTTCTTCAATCGAGGGATTCCATGCGTCTGCTCTTTGCCGATGATACTCCACAGGACAAACGCGGGCCCTATCGGGTCATCCGGGTTGGGGGTCGATGGTACGTGGTCGCACGCGGGCTCTTCTACCAGGTCGACAGCTCCCACGAGGGAGTCCAGCTTGTGAGACAGCTCGAAGTGTCCCAGGCTGAGCCTGGCCGTCGAGCATCCCAGATCTGACTTCCTCAGCCGAACCCGCTCTGACCGAGAAATTTCCCAGGAGGGCGGGATCCCTGCGCAATCGGTGGTAAACTTGTGGCTGGCCGCGCAGGCTCGGCCACGGGGCCCCGGTCCGAGCAAGGCCAAGGGAGGGAACATGAGAAGAACGATCCACGGCGCCGATCCTTATCCGAGCAAGATCCTGAAGCTGATGCCCGGGGAGATCGTGGCCACGTTTCTGGCCATCAATGGATTCGTGCAGGGACAAACGATCACTCTCGCGGGAGTCGATATCACGCGCTGGTTCTTGTGGGGGGTCTTCGCAACCTTGTTGATGCTCACCCCGATCTACCTGTGGAAGCTCCAGGAGGTGTCGGACAAGACCCAGCTCCTCTTCAGCACGGTGGCCTTGGTGGTATGGGTGTATGCCCTGGGCGGCCCCTTTCAGGCCCAGGGGTGGTATCAGCCGCAGATCGCTTCGACGGTCCTCGCGCTGTACACATTGTTCATCCCCTTAATGCTTGGCGAGAAGGCGGCCGTGGCCAGGTCTTCCGGCTGGAGACCGATGACCTGAGGAGCCTGACAACGGTGTCGGCAAACTCTGTAACGTGTAACGACTCCCACCCCTTGAGTCACACCCCTTGACACGGCATGGCCATCAGTCTAGCCTTGGGCACGATGTCACTCGACCCCGCATCCCCATCCATCCCCGGCAGAGTCAGAGCCTCCATCAGGTCGCTCCGCTCGTTGAGCCTCGCCGGGGTGATCGCCCTGTCGATCCTCCTGCCCGGCTGCGAGACGAGCCGAGACCGTCATGACAGAGGGCCGACGGACCAGGAGCGGCAGGCGGATCAGATGGACGAGATCGATCGCGGGTTGGTTGCGCCATGACAGACCGGCGCGTGGCCGCGTGACCCCTCGGTCACCCACCGCACCACCCTGGCAACCCGGCCCCTTCTACTCCTCTCTCCTCCCGCTCCGCTCCCGCTTCCGCCGCTGATGCTCCAGCTTCTCCCCCACCCGCTCATAGAAGGTCACGAAGGCTCCCATGATCGTGGGGAACCACATGAGGAAGACCACGAGCCCGAGCACGGCCACGCCAATGAGGACCTCTTTAGCCGTGACTTCCACGCATCATACCTCCGAGCGTCCCGCTCACGAAGCAGCGGATTATCGCTTGGGCTTCCACTCTCGCACGAGGCGTCTGGCTTCGGCGATCTGGGCAGGGGTCAGTCGGCCGGCCACGAAGTCCCGTGCCTGCTGAGCGTGTCGCTCACTCTGCGCGGCGGCGAGCGCGAACCAGAGATAAGCCTGCACCTGGTCCTGCGGCGTGCCCTGTCCTTCCGAATACATGATGCCCAGGTTGTACTGCGCGGGGCCATGCCCCTGCTCCGCGGCAAGGCGAAACCAGCGGAGCGCTTCGCGATGATCCTCCGGCATGCCTTCGCCGGTGTACTGCATGACGCCAAGGTTGTGCTGCGCGGCGGCATGGCCCTGGTCGGCTGCGCGACGATACCAACGCGCCGCCTCGGCATTGCTCTGCGGCACGCCCTCCCCATGGTAGTAGAGGGCACCGACGTAGAATTGCGCCTCGGCGTTCCCCTCCTCCGCCAGGGGGCGCCATTCTTGTAGCGCGCGGACGTAATCGCTTTTCTCGTAGGCATCCACGCCGGCTTGAAAGTCCGCCCGGGTCGGAGAGGCCATGGTCACCACGGCCGACGCCAGAATGAGACTCACCCACTTCATTGCCACCTCCATCCTGGGAACAACCGTACGACAATCCCGCGTCAAGGGCAAGGCGGACAGAGATGAATTCATCGCGCGCTCGTCCGGTTTGACGGACGCCTCCAAGATCGGCACAATTCGACCGTCAGGGTTGCCCGGATGACCCTCGGGTGGTGCCGCGCCACTTGCCGTTGCTGCCTGCGCGCCCACCTGCGGGCGGGGCCTCTTCTCATTCAGGAGTGCGGCCCCTGGGCCTGGCCGGCGTCAGGGTCACCAGTCATTCCACCCTTTGCGAGAGCACCCGTATGAAGGACTTGGCGGGGTATCACTGGATCGACAGCTGCGCGATCTGCGGGGACGCGCGCCACGAGCAGCTGACGCGTGGACCCACGGTGAACTACTATCAATGCGAGGGGTGTCGCGTCATTTTCCTCAACCCACAGCCGACGCTCGAGACCTTGAAGCAGCAGTATACCCAAAAGGAGCTCATGAATACCGGGCCCGTCAGCGCCTGGTTCAAGCACAAGCCCTTCTATGTCAAGGCTTTGAGCCGTGATCGAGTGCGCGACGTGCTTCGCTTCAAGCGCCAGGGAGCCTTGCTGGATATCGGCTGCGGGGTGGGCGACTTCTGTCTGGTTGCGGGAGAGACAGGGTTCGAGGTCTCCGGCACGGAGTTCTCCGATACCTATGCCGAGGAGGCGATGAAGAGAGTGTCCTTCTCTAAGCTGTACATCGGCAGGCTGCAGGAGATCCCCTTCGCCCAGGCGACATTTGACGTGATCACGTTGTGGCATGTGCTGGAACATCTGCCGGATCCCCTCGAGACGCTCATGCGCCTCCGGCAGCTCCTGAACGTCGGCGGGCTGGTGTGTATCGAAGTCCCCAACGTGGAGCAGACGAGGAAGCGGCCGATGTATCGGTCGGATCTGGAGGACTACCCCGTCGAGCGCCTCGAGCACCTGTTTTACTACTCGGGCCACACTCTGGAACAAGCCTGTGCCAAGGCCGGGCTGAAGGTCGCCGGGCTCACATACGTCGACGCCCATCAGCCTGCCAAGAACATGGTCAAGCACATCCTCAGACAGATCAAGCGCCCCGCGAAGCAGGTCCTGTATATCGGGAGAAACAACAAGGCCTTCAGTGCCGTGCGGCTCTTCGCCACGGTCTAGGAGCCCGTGATCCCATTGACGTGGTTGGGCGAGGTGGAGGCGAAGTGGAGGAGGCCAAGGTGGGTGGTGTCATTCACCGCATGTCTGAGACGCCAGACGAGGGCGAGCCGTGGAGGATCAGGCCCTGGATGAACCAGAGGACGCGGGCGCGGGCCGGGTCTCCGAAGTAGAGAAATTCGATACCCAGCGTGGGTGTGCGGACCGACCGCACGATGGCCGACTTGACCACCACCTCGGGTTTGTCCTCCCAGATCTTCAGCGTCAGCTCAACGATCGATCCCGGCGGGGCCTGCACGTCGGTCTCGATCGCGCATCCCCCCATGGACAAGTTCGTCACCAGCCCCGTCCCGCTGGATTCAGCGGAGCGAAGCAGAGCCGGACATTTGACGGAAAACCGCCAATAGTGCCGTCTATCCATCCGTTGCTTCGGGGGAGGACTGCCGAACTGGAATGCGTGAAAGTAGTTGAAGCAGAGCTGGCAGCGGAATGGATAGTAGAAGAACGCGCCAAGGGCTTTTCGCAGGGTGGTCTGCCAAGGAATCCTCAGCGCATAAGGGAGTCCGCAGTGAGGGCACTGTGGGGCTATCTTCTCCGGTTCCATGGGTCCGCTCGCACAGTCTGTGGAATGGGACGGTGGCACACCCCGTTCAAACGGAGCACCCCGTAGAGTCGTTATCGGTCATTGACGCGGGTTTCTAAACCATTGCAGGGAGGGAGTGCGGAAGCTTCGGGAATGGGGTGGGTTCAGGGCCCGCCCAGGGAAGGCTGTCGGCAAGGAGCGGAAAGAGAGCCGGTCAAGGGGTCCCGTGCAGCAGCAAGCCGTCGATGCACCAGTTCAGGCGGGCTCGGTTCCAGGCTTCCAGTTTGAGAAATTCGAGTCCCACCGTCGAGGTGCGCTGGCTCCGAACGATGGCAGCGCGCACGACCAGCTCGGGTTGGTTTTCCCACACCGTGAGCGACAGCTCGAAAATGCTGCCCGGTGCGGCCGGAAGGTCCGTGTCCACTTCGCACCCCCCCATCGACAGGGCTCTGACGGTCCCCTGCCCAATGGTCTCGGATGAGCGAAGTTTCGCCGGAAACTTGACGGGGAAGCGGGAGAACTGTCGCTTGTCCACCGGGCGCTTGGCGTACCGCACGCCGAACTGCAAGGCGAGAAAACGGTGGCAGCAGAGCTGGCACGTAAACGGGTAGAGGTAGAACCAGCTCGCAAAGTGCTCCAGGGTCCCAAACCGCCGGGACCGGCGCGCATAGTCGAGCCGGCAGGATGGGCATCTCGGATCTTTCATCTGGCTCGTCATTGTCCAACCCACCCTCGTTGGTCAGGCTCAACGCCTCGGGCCTACCGCCTCGGTGCCGGACGGGGCGAGTGGTCCGTTAGCTCGTCGGAGCCACGGTCTCCTACCCCTGCAACACCGCTGGCCTGTCAGACGCCGGCCTGTTTGGGGCCGATTTCAACTGGTCCCAACGCACGACGCGGTCACGGCCGGTTTCCTTGGCCTCTTGCGCGGCTTCTTCGGCCTGGCTGACGAGCCCGAAGGCGTCGGCTGCCTCGAATTTCACCGACGAGATGCCGAAGCTCGCCGCGACGTGAAAGCCCGCGGTCGACTCGAGCGCGATCCCGCCCTCTTCCTGGATACTCTTGCGCAGGCGCTCCGCGACTTCGTGCGTCTTCTGCAGCGTCAGCCCCGGGAGCAGAACGCTGAACTCCTCTCCGCCGATCCGCCCCAGTATATCGGTCGGACGCAGGCCCGCACCGAGCGTCCGCGCGACCACGTTGATGACCTGGTCGCCCACGGCATGGCCGTACTGCTGGTTGAACGATTTGAGGTGGTCGATGTCCACCAGAATGCATCCCAACTCGGATTGAGCGGTACGGGCTGCCTCAAACTCTCTCTCTAGGTTCGCGAGAAACGCAGACCGATTGAGACAGCCGGTCAGGGGGTCACGGGTGGCCAGCCGTTCAAGTTCCTGGTTCTGACTCGCCATGCGGGCCTGGGACGCCTCGAGCTCTTTGACCAGGTCGAGCAGATGGGTGTTTGCCTGTTCCAGGTCCGTCACGTCGTCGAAGGAGCACAGGACGCCGCGGACCTTTCGAGTGGTTTGCCCTTGTCACCCTGTCGGGATCGCGATTGGCAGGGCGCTCAAATCTGGCCATTTCCTTACGCAAGGGTCGGACCACATGGCACCGGACAACAACGGAATGCAACGTCCCGCAAGGGCGATTCTGACCGGCGGTCCAGGCGGATGATGGCCGCTTATTGTTCCCTTGCGGCGACGGATATTGGCACGATGCGTTCCGAGATCGACTGTCCCGTGCGGCGGGCCTTGCCTTTCGCTTTCATCTCGTCTGTCTTGTCCTTGGGGTCTCGCGTGGGGGCGTCGCCCTCGCACTCAGAACCCGCTCTCGCGAATCAGGACCGATGCAACCAGATCGCGAAGTCGACCCGCAAAGCTCCGCGGGCTCCCCTCGACGTGGAGCACTCCCCTCACGGCTTGAGTCGGCCGCGACTGGTTCCCGGTCATTTCGAGCCTGACGCGGTACACGGAGATGTCGGGCTGGAGCCGGCCTTGGTCGTCTTCTCGCACGGGGATGTCTCCGCCAAAGACGGAGGCGAGGTAGGGAATGGCGAAGAATCCCTCGTCGACTTCTCGGATCTCCTGCAGCCGCGCCATGACCGCCGGCCGGCTCGCGTCCTCCGGGATGAAACGTGCCGCCTGGCCCACGATCAGACGGGGCAGCTCCGTCTCGGGGGCCAGGGCTGCCACCTCAATGGAAGCCCGATCGATGATGTAGGCCAGGGCATGCTTTTCGTTGATCCAGCGCCCGGGGTGAAGGCTCTCCGCGACGTCGGTGACCAGCCCGTCCAGGGGGGCCGTCAGGACGAGGTTCTTCCGCTTCTCGAGCAAGCCCTGGAGCTTCGAGAGCTGGGTTCTCAATTCTTGCAGGACCACCGGGCTGTTCGCGCGTTCTTCCGGGTTCGCGGCACGCCGCCTGGCACGGAGCTCGAGCACCTCGACCCGCCTTCTGGTCAGCTCGATGTCCAGGTCGAGCACCGGCGCCTCGAGCGTGATCAGCAGGTCCCCTTTTCTCACGAGCTGCCCTTTCCTGACAAAGACCTGGACGATGCGCCCGGGCGCGGGCGCGTAGAGCGTGGCGTGGTGGGAGGCCTCCAGCACCGCCGGGATGGAGACGCGCGTGCTCCAGGGGAGGAGGCTGAGCGGGAGCAGCGCGAGGAGCACGGAGGTCAGGATCCAAAACCGAGGTCGCCGGATGAGGGCCCCGCGCATCTTCCACCACGCCCCCAACTCGCGGGCGATCGGCAGGATGATGAACCACATGATTTCCACGGCAAAGAGGATGATCCCGAGCAGCTTGAAGAAGAAGTGATAGACGAGCAGCGCGATCCCGATGAAGAGGAAAAAGCGGAACACCCAGACAGCCCAGGCATAGAGGATGAGCTTCCGGCGCATGGTGGTGGAGACGTGTTCCGGAAGGTCCTCCTCTACCCCGAACAGCAGCCGCCGTAGCCGGCAACGCCCCAGCGCAAAGGCCCGTTCCTGCAGGTTGGCCACGCCCAGCCAGTCGGAGAGGAGATAGTAGCCGTCGAATCGCAGGAGCGGGTTCAGGTTGATCAGGATCGCCATCACCCAGCTGGTCGTGGACAGGAGGAAGGCGACGCTCCGGAGCCTCCCCTCGGGAAGGAAGCTCCAGACGAAGGTCGCGAGAGAGGCCAGCGCCAGCTCCGTGATGATGCCCGCTGCGCCGATGAAGAGCCGCTGCCGGCGCGACCTCAACCGCCAGGCGTCCGTGGTATCCGTGTAGAGGACGGGCAGAAGGACCAGGAGGGCAATGCCCATCGTGGGGATCCGGCATCCGTAACGCTTCGCCGTGTACGCGTGTCCCAGCTCGTGGAGGATCTTGACCACGCCCAACGCGGCTCCGTAGAGGAGGAAGCCTTCGCCGCTGAAGTAGTGCAGAAAGGTGTGGAGGAATGTCTCCCACTGGCGGCTCACGAGGTAAAGCCCCACCAGCCCCAGGGCGATGACGAGGGAGGCAAACATTTTGGTGAAGAGCGGCTCGACGATGGGTACGGTGGCGCTCAGGAACCGGTCCGGTTTGACCAGGGGGATGCGGAGAAACAGGTAGTTGTGGATCAGCCAGGTGAGCCAGTGTTTCTGTCCTGCTTGCGCCTGGGCGAGATAGGCCCGGCTCCCGCCCGAGGCCGCGTCCCTGGTCAGGTTGTTGGCGTAAAGAAACTTGATCAGCTCCTCGACGTCCCGTCGTGTCGCGCGGAACGTCGTGGAGCCGGTGACCTCCTTGATCAACCGACCTGCCGAGCCAAGGTGCCATCGGGAGAGCAACTGGTAGGCGCCCCAGCCGATTTGAAAGTATCGGTTCCGGACGGGATCCACGATGGTCCAGGTCGGCTCGCCGTCATGCGTGGGCGCGACCTGGAGCATCTGGAGCTCCTCGCGGAGCGGCGGAAGCTTCAGGTCGCGTTCGGCAGGCGCCCTTGCCGCTGTCATAGTCCGAAAACTTGGCGCAGGGTGGAGATGGGCCGGCGGAAGAGGAAGAAAAAGAGCGAGACCTTGTCGCCGTATATTTTCGCCGTGCCCTGCCAGCCGATTCGGAGGTCGGGAACCGCTTCCGTGAGCTGGGCCGTCACCCGGTAGGCCAGCGTGTTCCTGGGCGAGACCTCGGCGTGGTAGCTGGCATGAGTGAGCGTCGCAGCGAGCGAGCCCAGCGGCCTGGCGTCCAGAAAGATCGTCACGGGCGCGCCTTCCTTCAAGACGATGGCATCGCCGACCGACAGGTCGATGCGGATCTCGACCTTGCGCGGATCGGCGATCTCCATGATGCGTTCCCCCACGACGACCGGACGTCCGATCCAGTCGGACTTGTCTGTGTAGATGAGCAGCCCGGATGACGGGGCTTTGACTTCGGTCTGGTCGAGCAGGTCCTGCGCGTAGTCCCGTTCGGTCCGGCGCAGCTCGGCCTCTGCCTTCAACAAGGGGACCTGCCCCTTGCTCTCGGCCTCGAGGAATGCCCCCTGTGCCGCGGTCCGGTATTCAGCGAGGGCCACGGCGAGGTTCTTCTCGGCGACCTCGAACTGGTTTCGCAGGTTGGTGTCGTCATAGCGGAAGAGGGTCTGCCCCTGGCTCACCACCGTGTTCGGGGGGACGAGGATGTCTGCCACGACCCCCTCCACGGGGGCGCTGACGATGGCGGGTTCCTTCGCGACGATCTTCGCCGGGGCGAGGGTCGACAGGCGGACCGGCAGACACAGGATGACGACCACCGCCGCGAGTCCCACCCAGACCACGGCCTTGGGGATGCGCGCCCACAGAGTGTGGCGTACGGTCGCGCCGAAGGCATGCCAGGCGTGGGCGTAGGTGTGCGCCAGGCGCTTCACCATGACCAGCTCGCTCTCTTCCCAGGGTGTCTCCTTTGTCAGCCACCAACTTCCGACCCAACGCTTGTTCGCCAGGCGGAGCGGGCACCACAACACGTGCGCAAACGAATAGTCCTTCCATCCGGTCTTCAACGAATTCGGGCAGTCCGCCTCGGTCAGCCGGGTAGGCCCCTCGGCCGGAAGCCGGAGCCGAAAGGCTGCCACGGCGCGCTCCAGCCACTGGATCAGGGCGGCGTCCCGGTCGATGACGGCCACGCTCGACGCCGCGACCGCGCGATGGGGAGAGGACTTGGATCGTCCGGCTTGAAACAGGTACGCCTGCCGATAGGGGAGCAGGCGCCGCGTCTCGTTCACGATGAGAAACTGCAGCTCTTTCAGCGTCTGCGTTTCCCGGGCCATTCCCTCGAGTTGCATGAGAGTGGAGAGGGCGATGAGCGGCTGTGGGGAACCTGACATGGGGAACGCTACCGGACCTCGTCGGGAAAGATGGCCGTCCCGCTCATGCCGGCGAGGACGTTGGCGGGAGGCGTCGCGAAGACGCCGATCACCTTGATCGTTTGGCTCACGGGGTCGACATTGGCGCCGATCTCGTGCACCTTGGCGGCATGCGAGAGGCCGGTCTCATCGACCACGAATTCGAACTTGGTTCCCCGCCTCAGCCACGACAGCGATTTGGACGCCAGGATCAACTCGATCTCGAGTCGCGTGTCGTCCAGGATGCTGAGCAACGGATCGTTGGGGAACACGTTTTCGTGCTCGTTCACCATGGCTTTGGCCACGCGTCCCGAGAAGGGCGCGCGGATCCTGCATCCCCTCACGTTGACCCGTGCGATTCTCATCGAGGCAAGGGATTTCTGCGCCTCCGCCTTGGCCACTTCCACCTCGAGGCTGCCGACGGCGTTCAGTTGCAACAGCCCGAGCGTATTCCGCAACGTTTTCTTGCGCGCTTCGTGCTCAGCACGGGCGCCCGACAGCTCCGCCCTGTATTTGGCGCAATCGAGCAACACGAGCGTGGTGCCTTTGGGGAAGTGTTGCCCCTCCTTGTAGGGGAGCCGCAGGATGCGGCCCTGGATCTGACTCGACAAGACCGCTTCGGCCGATGACTTGACGACGCCCCGGATCTTGTTCAAGTCGGACATGTCGGAGGCGGGCAGGCTCACGTCCTTGCCCCACCCGGGCCCTGCCACAAGCGTCAACGCGACTCCGATGACGGTTACCCGCGCCATCCCTCCCCTCGCTTTCCTCATGGCCTTCTCCCCTCCTCCATCTCGGCGCCCCATCGGGCGCGGAGCGCGCGCGCCAGCCTCACAACGCTGTGTCCGGTGAGGGTGTCCGGCAAGGGGTCCTCGCCGATGGCTGCCAAGAGACTGGCATAGGCGGCTTCCCGGCTCGCTTTGGCCGCATCGTACCGGAGCTCCGCCACCACTTCGTTCACCTTTTCCCGGATCAGCGCTTGGATGCCGGTCCGATTGGCGATCCACGCCAATCGAGTTTTCTCGGCGATCTTCACCTGCGTGTTGTAGTAGTACCGGGCGGTCTCGAGCTCCCTGCCCGTGTAAAGGAGTTGCGCGAACCGAACATGGACCTGGGTCATGACGGCCATGGTCAGGGCGAGACCCTGTGCATCCAGCACGCGCGCCTGGGCGTCGATCAGCTCCAGCTTGGCGGGCTGACGGAACAGTTGGATGAGATTCCAGCTGACCTTGGCTCCGTAGGCCAGCCAGTTGTTCTTGAAGAGAAACTTGTTGCTGTTGTAGTTCCCGCCGACCTCGAGGCTCAGGTTCGGCAGCAGCTCCAGCAACGCCGCTTTGGTCTCCCGGGCGTTGATGCGCTTGCGAAAGTCGACCGTGCGCAGCTCTGGACGATTGAGCAGCGCTCGCTGCTCCATCTCTCTTGGCGTCAGGTCGAGCTCGAGATTGGGCCCCTCCCGGTCGGGCATGTCGAGCTCATAGTACTGGTCGGGGGGCAGGTTCATGAGCGACGCAAGCTCCGTCTTCGCCGTCGCCAACTCTCGATAGAGCTTCTGGATCTCCCGCTGGCTGTTGAGGAGCTCCCGTTGATACTTCAGCGCGACCAGCGGGGATTCGAGCTTTCTCTCCTGAATGGTCTTGGATCGTTCGAGCGCCTTGCCGATCCATTCATCCAGAAATTCCAGTCTGGTCAGCATGCGCTCCGCGCTCACCGCGCGCCAGTACGCGGTGCGTACGTCCTGGAGCAGCCGGATCGCCACTCGCCGTCGCTCTTCCTCCGCGATCAACACGTCGTCAGCCGCCTGCTTGGCGCGGACGTAGGACAGACCGAAGTCGAGCACATCCCACGAGAGCGACAAGTCGGAGGAGAACACGTTCTTCTCCGACGAGGTGGAGGGTTCCAGCGATTGTCTGCCGGACAAGAGGGACACGCTCGACCCCCCGCTGAAATTGTTGCGGCCGTCATAGGCGCCGTTCGCGACGAGTCGCGGCAACAGCTCGTAGCGGGACACATTCAGATTTTGATGGGCCAGCATGGTTTCCATCAGCTCCACCCTCGCATCGAGGTTGTACTTGAGCGTGCGCGCCATGGCCTCGTACAGGTCCACAGGGCGGCTGACGGGCTCCTGTCCCCGGGTGAGCACGGAAAGATCGCGTTTGATACGGGACTGCAGCTCCGGTTCGGTCAGGTGTTGAGGCTTGACGCTGCACGCGGTGAGCGTGACGACGAGCAATGCCGACGCCAGAGCCGTTGTTGGGCGTACCAGTGTCATCTGTCATCGTGTGGACCGACGGGGGTTGGACCAAACGGTACCGATCATCATTCTCGGCACTAGCGGGCGTCGGCTTGAGCTATCGAGTACGAACCGGGCCAGGCGAGCACGGCTGGCGGCGCGGTCAGGAGAGGCCTTCGTCTTGCCGGGCCTTCTTTTCGAGCTGAGAGTGACCCTCACCCCAAAACCGTCGCGAGTAGGTCTCGAGATCCGGTGCCCTCAAGTTTTTGCTGCCCGCACCGATACATCGCGTGGGGGTGTGTCATTTCATCATGGTGCGATTCAGGCACTGACCCGGCTGACCGAGCTCGATTGTCGCCAGGCCACGCGTGTCCGCCCCGAGCCGTTTCATTCTGCCCAAGGAGGTCCGGGTGAATCTGGGGCCGTTGCTCAGACAGCGGGCCGTCAAGATTGTCCTGCTGGCTTCCGGCCTGACCATCCTCGTAGCCGGGACGGCCTTCGTGTCACACGACCAAGCCAGGAACCGGCGCCACCAGGTGCAAAGCCTTGCCGCTCGGGCCGATATGGTCGGTGCGGACTGCGCCGCCGCCCTGGTGATCCGGGACCACGCCAGGACGCGGGAGGTGCTGCAGGCTTTCCGTTTCCAGCCGGACATCCAGCTCGCGATTCTCTACGATGCGGAGGGCGCTCCCTTCGTACGCTACGAGAAGGGCTCCGGCGCAGGCCTCGCGCCGCCCATACAGGAGGAGACGGATTCCCGGCGGACCCGGTCCGCGGTCGAGGTCGTCCGAGCCGTTCACCTCGACGGCCAGGAGGTCGGAGCCCTGTACCTCAAGTCCTCCGTTGCGTCCTGGGGCGAGAGGCTGCCGGGTTACGCGATCACGGCCATCCCTGTCGTCCTCGTCACGGGCGTGCTGGCACTCCTCCTCTCACTGAAGCTGCCGCGCGTGACCACCACGCATCTTCACCGAATCACCAGCTTCGCCAAGCACGTCGTGGCCACACAGAACTATTCGATGCGCGTGGTCAAGCTGGTGGATGATGAGGCCGGCGCGTTGATCGACAGCTTGAACGAGATGCTGGAGCACATCCAACGGCGCGATCATCAGCTCCATGACGAGCGTAAGGATCTGGAACAGCCTGTCTCCGTGCGCACGACCGAGGTGTCTCTAAACAACGCGGTGCTTAGCGAGGAGGTGCTCGACCGCAGCCATGCTGCGGATGAATCTTCGCAAACCGCCCGAGAGCTGGAATGGAGGAATCTCGAGCTTCAGGAGGCCAGAGACAAAGCGCTCGAAGCGACGCGGCTCAAGTCCCAGTTCCTGGCGAACATGAGTCATGAAATTCGGACCCCCATGAACGGCGTCATCGGGATGACCAATATCCTGCTGAAGACCGAGTTGACACCGGATCAGCGGCGGTACATGGATGTCATCCGGGGCTGTGGCGAAACGCTCTTGACGATCATCAACGACATTCTGGATTTTTCGAAGATCGAAGCCGGCAAGCTCGACATGCATATGATCGATTTCAACTTGCGAACGAACGTGGAGGACACGGTTCGCGCCTTTATGGAGCCCGCCAACCAGAAAGGGTTGAAATTGGTCTCAGTCTTCAGGGCGGAGGTGCCCACATTCGTGCGCGGCGATCCCAGCCGAATCCGGCAGATCCTGACCAATCTCATTGGGAACGCGGTGAAGTTCACCGAACGCGGCGAGATCGTCGTCCGCGTGTGCCTGGAAGGAAGGCTGTCGCGTGAGACCGATGAATTCGTGGCACGCTTCGAGGTTTCCGACACCGGGATCGGCATCTCCGCAGAGGGGCAGGCGGGGCTCTTTGAGTCCTTTTGTCAGGTGGATGGATCCGCCAGCCGCGGGTTTGGCGGCACGGGACTCGGATTGGCGATCTCGAAGCAACTCGCGGAAATGATGGATGGCCGCATCGGCCTGGAGAGCGAGCTCGGAGAGGGCAGCACATTCTGGTTCACTGCTCGGCTGGCCCGGCAGCCCAAGAAACGCCTGCTTCTGTCCGGTCCGGAATCCCTGAGCGGTCTCAGAGTCTGTATCGTGTCGAATGACTACGCCAATCGTGATGGCGTCGAGCAATATCTCCGGAGTTGGGGCATGCTAGCGATCCATGGAGGCGCTGGCGTCGATAGCCTCGCTGTGCTCCGGGAGGCTGTGAAACGGGGGGAGCCCTGCAGCGTCGCAATCCTGGATGTCGCGGTCCTCGACCAGAATATTCTGGACGTGGCGCGCCGAATCAAGGGCGACCCGGAGACGGCATCCACTCGGCTCATCCTCCTGACGGCCTTGGGCCAACGCGGTGACGGACAGAGCGCAAGGGAGGCGGGGTGTTCCGCCTACTTGACGAAACCGGTCAGTCCCTCCCAGTTGTATGACTGCCTCGCCACGGTCACATGCAGCTCGCCCCCCCGACCTCAACAAAACGACGGCTTGCTGGCGGAAGGGCTGGCCAGCGAGGCGTTGGTGACCCGGCACACCCTACGCGAGGCGCAGAATTTCTCCCCACGTCGAATCCTGCTCGCCGAGGACAATGCGGTGAACCAGCAGGTTGCGCTCCTCACGCTCGAGCAGTTCGGCTGTCTGGTGGATGTGGCGGAGAATGGCCACGAGGTCGTCAGTGCCTTGGAGAAGACGACATACGATTTGATCCTGATGGATTGCCAGATGCCCGGGCTGGACGGATTAGCGGCGACACGGGTCATCCGGGATGCCGAAAGCCGGCGTCGGGCCGAGGGGGATCCCGTGCGCAGGATTCCGATCATCGCCTTGACCGCCCACGCCATCCAGGGCGATCGCGAGCAGTGTCTCCAGGCAGGCATGGACGACTACCTGACCAAGCCATTCGGGATGGAGGAAGTCGAAGCTATACTCGGCCGATGGGTCTTCGGCGGGGCAAGCTCAGCGGTGCCCCACGCTCAGCCACAGGCTCCCTCCGTGGTCGCCAACGAGCCCAGCGGCGATGCATCTCTTGATCGGAAGGTATGGGAAGGGATCGAGCATCTCCAGCGTCCGGATCGCCCCGACGTCTTGACCAGGGTCCTCGGCGCCTACCTCGAGGATTCGCAACAAATGATGGAGCGGCTGCACAAAGCCCTGGAGGATGGTGATGCCCAGGAGCTTTTTCAGATCGCCCACCGCATGAAGTCCAGCAGCGCGAACGTGGGGGCAAAGCGACTCTCCACCCACTGCCATGAGCTGGAAGCCGTGAGCCGAAAGCAGGACCTCAACCAGGCCGGCACTATCCTGAGCTTGATCGACACGGAATACGCGTCGGTCCTGGAGGTTCTGAAGGGTGAGCTCGAACGTCGATCGCGTGCATCAATCATGGGCTCGAAGGGTGTCTCGTGATGCCAGCACTTTCACCTTCAGGAGTGCGGGCGTTCTGCCGAATCATCTGAAGGGGGGCGCCCTGGTCTAATCAGGCATTGGATGAAGACAAGAGAGTGGAATAGGCATGCGAGAGGACCTCGACTTACGGGGTGAGCGGTCACCGGCCTCGACATGCATTGATGACAAGAGGCTGGATCTGGTGCGAACCGTCCAATGTGGTGGCCGCCAGGCGGTATTCGCCCATCTGCTCTCCCTCTATTTGCAGGATTCCCAACGACTCATGGCCACGTTGAGGCGGGCCGTTCGGGAGGGCGACGCCGACATCCTCGACCGTACAGCCCACCGCTTCAAATCGAGCAGCGCGACGCTTGGCGCGTGGCGGTTGGCGGAATTTTGCGAAAAACTGGAGGAGATGGGTCGGACCAACACCCTCAGCGATGCCGGCTCGCTCTTTGAGCAGGTCGAGCATGAATACCACGCTGTCTGCGCCGCCTTCAACGAACAGCTTGCCAAGGGATCTGCTTCATGATCGTTTCCACGACAAGAGCCTATCCCCTCGCGTTGGTGGTGGACGACGAAACGACGAATCGGCTGCTCACCCGAGAGACGCTCGAGCTCGCCGGGATCCGCGTTGAAGAGGCGGAGGATGGCATGCAGGCGATCGACCTGTTTCGGCGCATCCGACCGGACATTATCCTGCTCGACGTGATGATGCCGCAGATGGACGGCTTCGCCACCTGCATCGCGCTGCGTGGGATGCCGGACGGGGCGCGGATCCCGATTCTCATGATGACAGGTCTGGATGATGAGGAATCGATCGAGCGAGCGTATGAGGTCGGGGCGACTGACTTCGTGACAAAACCGTGGAGCAGCTTGATCGTCAGCCAACGCGTTCGATACATGCTCCGTGCCAGCAACACGCTCGAAGAGCTGCACGAGAGCGAGACGCGATTGGCGCAGGCCCAGCGAATCGCCCAGCTCGGCAATTGGGTGTGGGACGTTTCCAGCAACACCATGGACGTATCGGCGGAAGTGTACCGGATTCTGGGCATCGACCCGCAAGAGTTCGAGAAGACTCCGGAGGGGTACCTGGCGCGCGTGCACCAGAAAGATCGCGACGAGGTGGAGCGCGGCCTGAACGCGCTGATTCAGGACGGCTTGAGGTTCGGCGTGGATCATCGCATCATCCGGCCGGATGGCGCGGAGCGCGTGGTCCAACAACAGGCGGAGCGGGAATGCGATGGGGCGGGAAGGTGCGCGCGGCTGGTCGGGACCATTCAAGACGTCACCGAGCAGAAGCGCAAGGAGCAGGCGCTCGCGGAGGCCTCACGGGTCATGCAATGGCAGAACGTCGAGCTGGAAAAGGCGCGCGACGAGGCCGTGGCCTCGGCCAAGCTCAAGGACGAGTTTCTCGCGACGATCAGCCACGAGCTCCTGACGCCGATGAACGGGCTGGTCGGCATGACCAGTCTCTTGGGCGAGACCGACCTGTCGCCCGAGCAGCGCGAGTACGTCGAGACCATGCGGGAGTCCGGCGATTGCCTGGTGGACAAGATCAGGGAAGTCCTCGATTATTCGAAAATGGAGGCCGACGGCCTGCGGCTGGAGCGAGCCACCTTTGATCTGCGGAAGACGCTCGAGGACGCCCTCAAGCCCTTCGCTGAGCGGGCCGAAAAAAAGGGACTCGCATGGAGCTGCCAGGCTGGTGCAGACGTGCCGGCCTCGGTCAGCGGGGACCCAAAACGACTCGTCCAGATTCTGACCAAGCTGGTGGAGAACGCGGTGAAGTACACGGAGCGTGGGCGGATCTCGGTCGAGGCCATGCTTGAGGACACCGCCGGCGATGAGTTGCGCCTCCGGTTCGCTGTCACGGACACCGGGATTGGGATCCGGCAGGACGCGCGCGAACGTCTGTTCAAGCTCTTCACGCAGGTTGACGGCTCCTGGACCCGAAAGTATGGCGGCATCGGCCTGGGTCTCGTGCTCGCGAAGAAGCTGGCCGAGCTGATGGGCGGAGAAGTCGGCGTGGACAGCGAGCCGGGCGCCGGCAGCACCTTTTGGTTCACTGTCCGGCTGACCAAAGCCTGAGGCACGGGACATCTAATTCGCACGCTCCCGCTGCCCCTCCTCCCGTCCCGAATCCCACTACTTCCCACCGCACCCCGGCGATCCTGGCCTCCCTGTGATTCGGTTCCAGCCTTTCAATGGTTGGCCTCCGCAGAGACGGTCATGCTGCACGGTGATGCCGCTCCACGGCCGATGGGACGTCGTCGCGTTTCTTCCCCTGCGCTGGAAGCCAACGCTCCGGGGAGAGGATAGGTCGCTGAGCCAGCGGCCTTGACAGAATCTCTTAAAAAGCCTAGTCTTCCTCCTGCCGATCTCATGATCCGCCATGTTCCGGATTATCCCTGACGTTCGCCTCTGTTGAAAAGGCATGGGGATTCCGGCCTACAACCTGTGCGAACCCCGTCTTTTTTTCCATTCATGCGCTTACAAGGGGCCTGCACGCCTTGGGTGGTCTCTTGAGCCAGCGCGCTCGTCCCGGCACCGGCCCCTGATCTGCGCTCCCGAGGCCAGCTTGTTCACCGCCCAGCAAGCAGGAGAATCGCCATGGAGTACCAGCATGCAGGACGGACCCGTGCACCGGACGGTCTCGACGTGACCCTGGATGATATCTTGCGGTTTGCGGACTGGATGGAGGAGGCCCACCACGCCTTGGCGGCGGGGGGGTCCTTTCCGGAGGAGCCGAGCGTCAGCAGCGAGCGCGTGAGGACCTGGCTCCGGCGCTTCGGAACCCTTTACCGCCGTCGATTGGAAGGCGACGCGCGCCAGTTGTTGCTGGAAGCTCGGCTCCGGTCACAGGAGGATCACCTGGCCAGGCTGGCGACCACGCTCTATGAGAACATCGGCAGCCTGCATGACAGCCTCGGACACGAGGAGCGGGCAAGGAGTGCACGCAAACGAGCCGCGTGCTTCTTGCAGATCTTCATGCTGAGGGGAAAGCGCGTCCTGTAGGTTGTGAGTCTAGGAGAGCTAAGTAGCGCGGGCGGCCCTTTCTTGACGCAGGCTGCGCGAAACTATTCGCCGGTGTTCGTTCTCGCGGGTAGCGGAAGGGCCGACGGCCGGGAATCGTGGCTCAAAACCTGTAACTCAGTTCGGTGAGGTGCATGTCGGCGCCCAGCGAATTGCTGCCGTAGATCGTCGCGTCCGAGAAGTGCTGGAAGCGGTAGCCGGCGAACAAGGTATGGTAGAAGAGAAACCCGATGCCGGTCGTGGCCATGATCTGAACCGGTCCGCCGAAATCCTGCACGCCGTACTTGTGCCGGCCAAAGAAGCCCGCCCCGAGACCGATGTCGAGGGTGATCGCCCCGTTGAAGGCGCTCAACGCGAGGTCGGGCACGAGGGTGCCCATGAAGCCGCTGTCCCCGGCGGCCCGGAGCTCCCCGGCGCTGGCAATCAACCTCGTGTCCAGCCCCCAGCCAGACTCGCCGTGCCACCCCCAGGGCAAGATGAAGGTCGCCGCGATATCGTACTGCTCGAAATCCTCCTTCTGCTCCTCGCCAAGGGGAGAGTCGCCACCCACGCCGAAACGCGGTCCAAGGGTCAGAAGCCCCGGGTCTTGCGCATAGCTGAGCGGCGAGAAGCAGACGCTGAGCAAGAGTGCCAGCGTCAGCATGATGGGGTGACGTCCTACCGAGAACGGCATCGGTCGGCCTCCTGCCTCAACAGACAAGGATAGCAGGATGTCGAAACAGTGTAGGGGCGTTCGCCGGCACCCGTGGACTCGATGGAAGTCATGGTTGCACGGACACCTGCGAGAATGCTCCGGCGGCTGACAGGTCCCACGGGATAGCCTCCTCCTCCGTGGTTGTGCGCCATGCAGGCGTCACGCTCGGCGATGGGTCAAGGCACGAAGGCGTTACATGTTCGCTTGCGGTGGGGAGGTCGGGGCGAAGCTCAACAAGCGTTCATACTCCTCGGGGTGTATGTACAAGAATTCGAGGCCGAATTCCTGGCCACGGACCCAGCGCACCGCTGCGAGATCGACTTCCATGGCGGGATTCTGAATGTGGTACAGCTTGATCCTGACGTAGCTGCCGACCTCGATCGTGACGGCGCTCCGCACGCGACACCCACCGGCCGACACGTCCCGCGATTTTCCCTCTCCGGTCCATTCGTCACCCTCGAACGTGACGGCAAGCTCCATCGGGTATCGAGGGTACACACGCCGATCCATGGCCTGCACTTCCTGCCCAAGGTGCATCCGCCGCTCCATTCCTTCCCGTGCATCTCGAGGCGTGACGCCGTGACGGCTCCGCGCCGATCTACGCCCTGTGGCGCTTTCCGCCACTGTAGCACGTCCGTTCCCTGGCTCAAGCTTTTTCCCCTACGTGAACATCGAGGCTCTCCGCCCCGGTCGATCAGTTGGACCTGCCCGGTCTCCTAACCTCTTGCCAGGGCACCTCCACGGCTCGCTGTTCGTGTCGTGCACGTCGTTCTCCGTCGGTCGAAGCGGGAGGCTGAGCAGAGCACATCATTCAGCTGTCAACAAGAGCGGTACGGCGGGGTCGCGAGTCTCATGTGGGTGTGCCGGGCCCGTCCGTGCTGCCGCGTGACTCGATGAGCATGCGGACGAACTCCTGAATGGCGCGTCTGGCCTGGGGATCGATGTCCACGAACTGGACGCCCATGCCTGGGAGGAAGAGGCAGCGTTCGGCCGCCTGCCGGACCCAGGCGACTCTCGCTTTCGCGCTCACCCGTTCGAAGGGAGGATCGGGCAGCACGAAATTGACGCTGAGCTCGGTGCCGGCGGGGAAGGGCTTCGCCGTCTCGATGAAAAGGCCTCCCGCCCCGATGTCACGCGTGACACTGACGCCGTCCTCACGGTCACGGGTTCCGTAGGCGACGCGAAGCGCAACGGGTGCGCGGGCGCTGGACCGCTTCTCCCTCCCCGTGAGGTCCGCCGCCGAGGTGCAGATGAGCGTGATGAGCGTCTCCCAGGTCACGCTGCCGAGCGGCTCCTCCTGCGCGCCGAGCAGGGTGACCATTTCGCGCTCGTGGTCGAGGTCGAGATACCGCTGGGGACCATCGTCCCGGCTTGTCAGGGTCAGTCTCATGGTCGGGTCACGCGATGGCCTCCATCCCCGAGGCTAGGGCCTGTGGGCCGTATCGTCAAGCGATGGAACCAGGCCTCGGGCCAGGGTCCGCTTCAGATTATGAGGACGCTGAGAGAGAGTCGAGGCTCAATCGCGCACACGGCAGAGGGTGGATCGACCGCGTCGATCGAAACCTGATCCGGTCGCAGGAACCGAAATCCGGCTGCCCACAGCGTCCCGACACCCCCAGAAAGAGGGGGCTCCTCAGAGGAATTTATTTCCCTCCAGCCTCTCGGTATTCTTGGCCCTCTCGATTCGGACCTTCTTCACGCCTATGCGGGGGGCAGCGATGGACCAACAGAGCGGGGAGAACAGGAACCTCAAGCGCGTGCGAGTCCAGTTGCCGGTCGGCATCCTTGGCGATCTTCTCGATGGGAAAGGCGAGATCATCAACTTGTCGCCGGGTGGCTGTCGCCTCAAAGGCGACAAGAGCCTGAAAGAAAGTCCGTACCTCCGCCTGCTTCTCCACTCCCCGAGCGACCCTGCTCCCATCAAGATCGAGCTCGCGGTCGTCCGTTGGGTCAGTGGCGAGGAGTTCGGCATCCAGTTTATTCGAGTCCATGCGGATCACCAGAAGCGTCTTCGCCAGTTGCTGAAGCTCCTCGAGATGCAGCCTGGCTTGGAGTCGCAGGATCCGGCCAAGGTTTCCGCCTTCCAGCCGACCTGACCGCGACCGCCCTCCGTCATCCTCCTGGGCAGCTCGCCACCGGTGATCCCGTCCCGGGATCTGCGCATGTGACGCACCTCATAGCTCCGTGACGCAGCCGGGGTTATCCTCACGGCAGGATATTGGCTCACCATGCGGCTCAGAATACCCATGGACCTGCGCGCGGCCACCCGGTTCCCGGTCTCATGTCCGGTCATGCTCACCGCCGAGTCCCTGCAAAGCCGAGGATCCATCCTCAACCTTTCGGTCTGGGGATGCGCGGCGCGCGGGCCCGCCGAGGTCAGGCGGGGCGATCGTTGCAGCCTGTCCCTGGTGATCCCGAACGGAGCGGGGCACCTCGTGATCGATCTCGCCCGCGTCCGATGGAGTGCCGGCGGCGAGTTCGGCCTCGAGTTTCTCAACATGACCACTCCCGCCAGGTCGCGTCTCCGCCGCTTCCTGCTCGACCTCAGGACGGCCTCGCTCTGCTAGCCTGCCGACTCAGATAGTCCGCCCATCATTCATCCTCGAATCCCCGCTCCCACGTTGGCGGGGAACGGTCGGGTTGAAACGATTCGTGAGCGTCAACGGCGGGCGAGCGAGTGAGTCCGAGCAGTCACGGAGCAACGGAGCGGTCAGCCAGGGAGCGACCTTGGGGTCATCGGCTTGGCCTGGGGTACGGCGGGTCCCTGCCCTCGACGAACACCTGGAGCATCACGCTGATCCAGCGACCCTCGCGCATCTGGCGCCGATGGAGGAACGGGTTGGTCCAGGCTCCGCAGTTCACGCAGCGCCATCCGCGCACCCACATGTGCCCGCTGGCGCCGGACAGGTTCATGAAATGGTCGACGACCATCAGGCCTGAGCAATGGCGACAGGCTTTCATGCGCGCCTCTTCTCCCCTTCCGCGGGTCCTGCTCCAGTGAAAACGGCTCGTGAGCGATCGCCGACCTGCCAGGAGGCGCCACAGGGGGGACGAGCCGGAGAACAGCCGGTGAGTCTCGGCCAGGGTCGCGAAGGCAGATGCGAGCCTTCCTGACGAAACATGCCAGCCATCCCCCGAAAGTATAGCACTGGGTCCAAGCCGGCTCCTGGCGCCACCGCCGCTTCGACGGATTCAGTGAGAGGGAAGAAAGCTCTGTAGATTCAGCGCCTTCCCGAGCCGATCAGCCCTTCTTCCTCTTCCCCCAGGCGGCCGATGGTTCCCACTGCAGGCCCCTGCCTACAATCCCCGTGGCCCTCCCGAGGTAGGCCTCCTTAGGGCGTGGGGGCAGGCACGCGGCGCGCTGCGTTTCCCGCGCTATACTTCTTGAGGATTTCCTGCGCCCCTCTCACTTATGAAGATCGGCCCCAACTTTCAATCGGCCCGGCTCTCTACGGGCTTCGCCGTCTTGCTTGCCGGGCTGGGAACGCTCGCGGTCGCGACGCCAGCCTGGTCGACGACCGTCCACGTCACCGATGACGCCGCCGTGGACCTGACCCGCCCCGGCGTCAACCTCGGTCACGCTCCCACCCTGCGGATCGCCGGCGATCCGGTCGGGGGACTCCAGCAGGCCTTCGTGAAGTTCGACGTCTCGGTTCTCCCGCCTGGTGCGGAAGTCGGTCGCGCGGTCCTGCGCCTGTGGGTCGGCAAGGTCGTCGAGCCCGGAGCGGTCACCGTTCATGAGATCCTGGGCGACTGGAAAGAGTCGGTCGTGACGGCGCAGTCCGCGCCGTTCTTTGCGCCCCCCTTTTCCGGCTTTTCCGTTGAAGGCGCGGACGAGCGCCGCTACGTCACCGTCGACGTCACGCATGTGGTCCAAGGCTGGTTGCTCACCCCGGACAGCAACTTCGGGCTGGCGCTGCAGGCTGCCGAGGGCTCCGTCCTTCAGGTGGAGTTCGACAGCAAGGAAAACACCACCACCAGTCACGCCGTGGAGCTGGAGGTCACGCTGATCCGGTCCGCAGCGCCGGTCAATGGCGCAGGGGCGAACGTGGCAGGACCTCCCGGTCCGCCGGGCCCCCCCGGTCCGCCGGGGCCCGGCCCGCAGGTGCCGACGACGGCCTGCGCGAAAACCGAGTTTCTGAGGTGGGACGACGGACAGCTCGTCTGCGCGGATCTCGCGGCGGTGATGTCGGGACTGATGGCGCCGACCGACACGCTGGCGCCTGACGACGGGGCTGCGGACGGTCCGCGTCGTCCGACGTTGAGCTGGAGACCGATGCCGACCGCCGAGAGCTATCGCGTGATCCTGGACGACGATGCCGATTTTTCCTCTCCGCTCATCGACGGCGCATTGACTCAGGAGGCGACGTACAGCATGCCCGGGACCCTCGAGGCTTCGACGCAGTATTTCTGGCGGGTCCTCTCCTGCACGGGTCCCATGGGCTCGGGCCTCTGTGCCATGAGCAGGCCTGCCAGCTTCACGACCGGGCTCGCGATGCATCGCGCGTTTCGCAGCTGCCTCGATGCGCGGCAACAAGGGCAGACGGAGAATGGCGAGTACCGCCTCGACCCCGATGATCAAGGCGGCGGCGTGGAGCTGTACTGCGACATGACCACGGACGGCGGTGGCTGGACGCTCATCCATGTGGCCGTGACGCCGAACGAGGATGCCGCGCGGCAACCCTACGAGATGCAGCACCCCGCCCTGCTCGCGTCGGCCACGGAGGTGCTGGTGGGGTACCGGGACGACTCCCGCGCGCTTCTGCCCGGGTGGGCGCGATTCCCGATGCCGCCGGCCTGGCGAAACCGGCATCCGCTGGCCTACTCGGCCAGGACGGAATCGCTCACGATCTCGGTGGATGGCCAGTCCCCCGTCCCCGCGCGCCTTCATCACGGCACCGGCAACTGGGACTCCGACAAGTGCGCGAACGTCGGATTCATCCCCACCCCGCAATTCGGTTTGATGTGCTTCGAGGGGACCTCGGCGCCGTTCTACACCGGGTTCGCGCATCCCATGACCGACAAGTGCGCGCGGAGCGATCAGCCGTTCAACGCGCAGTCCTGCGACGTCCACCGGCTGTTCACCATCGCTGTGCGCTAGCGGGGGCATGCATCAGATGTAGCATTCTGCCTACCGCGCAGTACAAGTTTGTGAGGCGCCCAATCGCGGCACCGGTGAACACCCGCGGAAAAAGGAGCCTTTCCGACGGAAATTGGTTCGTTGCGACAGATTGAGTCGGAAATCGTTGGAGCCCATGATTCGACCGAACGAGACCAGCATGGCACACAACCTGCTCAACGGGAAGCCTGGGCATTCTCTGCAACACACGACGTCGTGCGTCGTGATCGAGCCGAGGTGCACTCCAGCTTTCACCACGAGGAGGTCCTGTCATGCAAGCCCGGCTCATGAAATCACTTCCCCTGGCCCTGATCCTGCTCGTCCTCCTGATCGCGGGACCGGCCCTTGTTCCAACCATCGAGAAGTCGCCCGATGGGCACGATGACTTCCTGGCGACCATCGGTGACCCCGCGGCGCTCCAGGCCTCCTTCGCCAGGTGGAGGCAGGATCGCGAGCGTAGGGGGAACCCGGACGAGCTGGTGCTGCCGCTTCACTACTCCAAAGGCCTGTCCGCCAAGTTCACGACCGCGCGTGGGCTCGCGAAGCTCGACCTCGAGTCCGGCGTGTTTGCGGCGACCGTCCAGGGCATTCCGGACGCGTCCCCCTACGACCTGTGGCTGGTCGACAACCGTCCTGGTCCCGGGCGGAGCGTCAAGCCGGAGGACGGCGACCGCATGATCCGAGTGGGCACACTCCGGGGATCCGGCGATTCGCGACGCCTCGTCGTGACCCTCGACCGTGAGACCATGCGCGGGTTCGAGGTCGACCTCGTCGTGATCGCGCCGGGGACGCAGCGACCCGGCGAGGCGGATCTCATTGTCGGGTCACCGACTCTATTCCAGCGTCTGTATGTTTATGAGCGCACGGGTCGCGGTCTCGAGGACCTCGCGCCGTCGGAGACCGGTCGAGAAGGCGTCCCAATCTTCGCCCGGCTTGTCCCCTCCCCGGCCGTCGCCCATGCGAAGACGCCGCGTGATGTGGCGACAGACCTGGT
>JBFKNO010000004.1:0-28198 GCA_041629275.1 Nitrospiraceae bacterium | reverse complement strand
GGAGGGGCTCCAGCAGCAGCTCGGGGACTTTGAGGCTGCCTCGCCCCACACCGACCTCGATATCAGGCTTGGTGAGGCCGTGGAAGTCACTCCCGCCGGTCACGAGCAGGTCCAGCTGCTTGGCCAGGCTCAGGAAGGTCGAGGTCTGCTGAGGGGTATGTGTGCTGTAGTGGACCTCGATGCCGCCCAATCCCGCCTCCTTCAGCTTCTCGCACAGCTTGCGAAGCGCTTCGCCGGTGCGTTTGACCCACAGCGGGTGAGCTAGCACGGCGACCCCCTTGGCCTCTCGGATCCAGGCGATCGCCTCGGTCGGCTCCGGCAGCTCGCGCGCCACGTAGGCGGCCTTGCCCCGTGCCAGGAACCGATCAAAGGCCTCCTTGGAAGTCTGCACGTAGCCCTTCTCCATCAGCACGCGCGCGATATGCGGCCGGCCGACGGCATCGGTGCCCGCGAGCTCCCTCACCTCGTCGTAGGAAATGGACAGGCCGAGCTCCCGTAAGCGTTCCACGATCTTGGGATTGCGACGGTGTCGGCTCTGGCGCAAGGAGTCCATTCGGGCGAGCAGGTCCGGGTCGGTGCGATCGAGGAAATAGCCGAGGATGTGCATCTCGTCGTCGTCGAACCGAGAGCTGATCTCGACCCCCGCGATGACCTCGATACCGAGTGGCTTCGCCGCCTCCACGGCCTCGGGAATCCCGCTGAGGATATCATGGTCCGTGATGGCGAGCGCCCGCACGTTGACCTTGTGCGCGAGGGCCACGACCTCGGCCGGCGGTAGGCTGCCGTCGGAGTGCGTGGTATGAAGGTGGAGATCAAGGCGGTCCATCGGCGTGCTCCCTGCGTCCGATGAACCGGGCCGTGAAGACTGTCCGGCCGTCCCCGTTCGGACCGCGCTCCCCTTCGTCGTAGTGAAGGACACGCAACCCTTTGGCCAGCCCCAGCATCTCGTTGTGCGCCAGGCAGAACTCTCGGCGCCGGGGATGGTTGTGTCGGAGGTGATTGTCGATCAAAAAGGTTTCGTACACCAGCACGCCACCCGGCTTCAGGGCGCGGAGCAGGAGGGGAATGACAGGTCGGTACAAGTAAAAGAAGACGGCCACGACCTCGTAGGCCTCGCGGCCCAAATCTGGAGGACGGTGAGGATCCACCTCCAGGTCGATGTGCTGCGTGGTGACGTGGGCCAGGGCATGCCGGCGGGCCTCGGCGACGAGGGTGGAGAGCGCCTGGGCGTCCCGGTCGATCGCGTGGACGTGGAACCCCTGGCTGGCGAGATACAGGGCGTTTCGACCCGACCCCGAGGCCAGGTCCAGCGCGCGTCCCCGAGGCAGCAGGGGGAGGGTCTCGGCCAGGAAGGCGGCCGGCTCGAAGCGGGATGAGGCCACAAGTTTGTCCCGGTCGATCCGCACCCCCACGGACCCTTCCACCCCCTTGACCGCCGCACCCACTTTTCTGACCCAGAGCTGGACCCGCGTCACGGCAAACTCGGAGAACAGCATGGTCGTGAGGCGATCGGCAAGCGTCTCCAGGAGGTGGAACGGCTGGCTGGTGCCCACCTCCATGACACGCTGCGCGATGGTCGCGTAATCGACGGCGCGTGTGATGTCGTCGCGTTCTGCGATCGCGCTGATCGCCTTCTCAGGGTAGTCCACGAAGAGGTCGACCGAGATCGGCTGCGGAACCAGGCGCTCCGCCTCCGTCACACCGCAATGACCTTGAAATTCAAGGTGTTCGATGATGAGCTGGTCCGCCATAGGTGCCACGTCGAGATTGCGCGCATTGTCCTCGATGCGTTGGGGGGGAGTCAAGGAAGCCTCGCCGGGGCCTCGCTTGACTCCCGTTTCGAGCGACACCTATAATCCCGCATTCTTCCGGTGAATGCAGGCTCCGAGCGAAGAATGGCGGAATTCACCCACTTTAATGAGGCCGGACGCGCCAAGATGGTCGATGTCTCGGCCAAGCCTTCGACGGAACGCATGGCGGTCGCCGAAGGCTGCGTGTACCTCCAGCCCGAGACCCTGGCCCAAATCCGCCGCGGGACGATCGCCAAGGGCGATGTCCTGGCCGTGGCGCAAGTCGCGGGGGTCATGGGAGCCAAACGCACGCCGGACCTCATTCCCATGTGCCACCCCGTGTTGCTCTCCAGCGTCGACATCGATTTCAAGGAGGAGCCCCAGCCGGATACGGATGGCCGCTGCTCGATCACGATCAGGGCTACGGCCAAGACGACCGGGCCAACGGGTGTGGAGATGGAGGCGATGACCGCGGTCTCCGTCGCCGCGCTCACGATCTATGACATGTGCAAGGCCATCGACAAGGGGATGAGCTTCGGCGACATCGCGCTGCTGTCGAAATCCGGCGGCAAGTCCGGAACGTACGTGCGGCCCTGAGGCCGCGGCTCGTGAAAGGGCCTGGGCTGTGCAACTCACCGTCAAATTGTTCGGGTTGACCAAAACCCTGGCCGGCAACCAACCCGAGCTGGCCGTGACCGTCGAGGACGAGGCCCGCGTCAAGGATCTGGTGGCCGCGCTGGGGCGGCTGCATCCGGAACTGGGCGAGCTGATCCAAAAGAAGAAAGTGCTGGTCTCGGTCAATCAGGAGATCGCACACGAGGAAACCGGGCTTCGACCACAAGACGAAGTGGCCTTGTTGCCGCCTTTTGCGGGTGGAGCGGATATGGACGCGAAGACGTCGGACGACACGATGATGGTGCGTGTGCAGCGCGAGAATTTCTCGATCGATGCCGAGATCGACCGGGTTCGGAGCCGATCCACTCGGATCGGCGGAATCGCGGTGTTCCTCGGGACCGCGCGTGATCGCTCGAAAGGGCGCGACGTGAGCGGGATCACCTTCGAGTATTACGAAGGGATGGCGCAGAAAAAGCTTCGAGAGATCCGCGAGCGGGCCCTGTCCGAGTTCGACGTGATCGAGGTGCTCATCGTCCACCGGTACGGCGCGATCGAGATCGGTGAGAACATCGTGCTGGTCATCGCCGGGGCCGAGCATCGTGCGGACGCGTTCCGGGCCTGCCGATGGACGATCGACGAGCTCAAGCAGATTACCCCCATCTGGAAACTCGAGCAGACGCCCGAAGGCGAGGTCTGGGTCGAGGAGCATCCATGAGCGCCCTTGCACCGCAGCCCATCACGGATGACGTCAAGGATACCCTGGGGCGGCCGCTGAAAAGCCTGCGCCTTTCGGTGACCGATCGGTGCAACCTGCGCTGCAAGTACTGCATGCCCGAGGAGGAGTACGCCTGGCTCCCGCGGGAAAACATCTTGACCTTCGAGGAAATGGCAGGGCTGACCAGGGTCTTCACCGATCTCGGTGCCGACAAAGTGCGGCTGACGGGTGGCGAACCGCTGCTGCGCCGTGACGTCCCCGCCTTCATCGCCATGCTTCGGGAGAATCCGGCGATCAAGGACCTGGCCCTCACGACCAACGGCATCTTGCTCGCGGACCAGGCGGAGTCGCTCTATGCCGCAGGGCTGCACCGTTTCACGGTGAGCTTGGATACCCTGAAGCCCGATCGCTTCCGGACGCTGACCCGCCGTGATACGCATGCGAAGGTCTTCGAAGGCATCGACGCGGTGCGCCGTCTGGGCGTCACGGGGCTCAAGCTCGATACGGTGGCCATGCGGGGCTTCAACGACGATGAGCTCGTCGACCTCATCGAATACGGCAAGCGGGTTGGGGCGGAAGTTCGCTTCATCGAATACATGGATGTCGGCGGGGCCAACGATTGGTCGCTGAAGCAGGTCCTGTCCCGGGCCGAGATCCTGCGACGACTTGGCGACCACTACGGTCCCGTCGGGACGATCGTGGAGGTCAGCTCGGCTCCCGCACAGCGATTTTTGCTTCCGGATGGGACGTCCTTCGGCATCATTCCGTCGACGACGACCCCCTTTTGCTCGACCTGTGATCGGAGTCGCCTGACCGCCGACGGGATGTGGTACCTCTGCCTCTATGCGCGAACCGGGGTGGACTTGCGCCGGCCGCTCCGGGAGGGCGCCTCGCCCGAAGAGCTGAAGGCGCTCGTCACCTCGGTGTGGCAGGCCCGCAAGGATCGCGGCGCCGAGGAGCGCAAGGAGCTAGAGCAGCTTGGTGGACGCCAGCAGTACATCGAGATCCAGCGGCTGCGCGAGGATCCCCACCTGGAAATGCACGCCCGCGGGGGGTAAACGCCTCTTCCTCCGTCACCAAGCTGACCGGTTCGCCTGTCGTCCATGCCCGACGTCGACGCACTCACCTTCCTCACCCTCGGCGTTCTCCTCGGCGCTCGCCACGCATTGGATGCCGACCATCTCGCCGCCGTGACGGCGATCCTGTCCAGAGAGCCGTGCCTGAAGACGAGCGGGCTCATCGGGCTCGCGTGGGGAGTCGGGCACACCCTCACCGTGGTCGGGGTCGGGCTCGTGCTCATCGCCTTCGAGGTCACGGTGCCGCCTCCGCTCGCACGGGCGGTTGAATTCGCCGTCGGGCTGATGCTGGTGGGGTTGGGTCTCTCGCTGGCTGTCCGGATGATCCGTGACGGGTGGCATGCCCACGAGCACGAGCATGGCGGAACGCGGCACTGGCACGCGCATCGGCATCGGGAGACCACGGACCATGAGCATGACCATTGGATGCGCCTCTCCGCACGACCGCTCCTCGTGGGGATGTGTCACGGGCTCGCGGGAACGGCGACGCTCGCGCTGCTTGTGGCTTCGGCGGTCTCCTCATTCGGCGGCGCGGCGCTGTATATGGTCGCCTTCGGGCTCGGGTCCGTGCTCGGCATGATCCTGATCGCGATGGTCGTCAGCCTCGCGCTGGTCATGTCCGCCGGCCTCGGCCGGCAAGCCCAAACGGCCCTACAGGGACTTGCAGGCCTAGGGAGCATTGGGTTGGGTCTCTTCATCATGGCCGGAACCTGGCTGAACATCCGTCCGTTTTAGCCCCTCCGACTCGATCGCTGTGACCGAATGCCTGGGCCGTCTGGCCGCCCTCGGCTCCCAAAGGTCCTCCGGCCCGCGCGTCGAGGGGAGAATAGTCCGTGCGAAGGCCGTAGGGCTATGTTATGGTACGTACTTACCGTGCACGAGCGCGATTCTCCAGGATGGTACGCAGGGTCGACACGGGCAAGGGCAAAGGATTGCCGTGAAAATCAGGGTCTTAGGCTGTCACGGATCCGATCATCTGATCAAGGATGAGGGTCGGGGTCACGAGTGCCGGTCCTGCGCGTTTCTCATCAATGAGACCGTCTTGGTGGACGCCGGGACGGTCGGGGGCGTCCTCACCCTGGCCGAGCAACGACGCCTGCGCCATGTGCTGGTCTCTCACCTGCATTTCGATCACATCAAGGGGCTTCCAACGCTGGCGGATTCGTTGTTCGATCACGACGGGCGGCCGTTGGTCATCGTCAGCCTGGCCCAGGTGCTCAAGGGTCTTCAATCACACGTCTTCAACGGCGAGGTCTACCCGGACTTCATGCAATTGCCCAACCCGGATCATCCGGTCTTTCGCCTCGAGGCGGTTGAGCCCGGAGCGACGGTGTCCTGCGGGGACCTGCGGGTCACCGCGATCCCGGTAAACCACCAAGTTCCGACCGTGGGCTTCATCATCGATGACGGGCGCTCGGCGATCGTGTGCAGCGGGGATACCTATGCGACAGACGAGCTGTGGAAGGCTGCCGGTTGCCTGCGTTCGATCAAGGCCGCGTTCATCGAAGCGTCCTTTCCCAATGCCATGGCGGAGATCGCCAGGGTCAGCGGGCACCTGACGCCGTCGCTCTTTCATCGGGAGTTCGAGAAAATAGGGCGGCCTGAGGTCAAGGCCTACGCCTACCATCTCAAGCCCCGCTATCGTGACACATTGAAGCGCGAGCTGAGCGCCCTTCCGATCCCCGCGCTCACCGTGCTCGAAGAAGGTCAGGAGATCACGATCTAGATGGCCTGGTTCAAGAAGGGTAAGTCCGCCAAGCCGGCGACGGCGAAGCGGACCAAGACGTCGGAGGGGCTGTGGCTCAAGTGCAACCATTGCCGGGAGATCGTGTACCGGAAGCAGGTCGAACGCAATCACAAGGTCTGCCCCAAATGTGATTACCACTTTCCCATCTCCGTCAACGAGCGGATCGCGCTTCTCGTTGATCGCGGGTCCTTCAAGGAATGGGACGCCGAGATCGAGCCCCGCGACCCGCTGCGCTTCGTGGACTCCCGCCCCTACGCCGAGCGCCTGACGGCCCAGCAGGAAAAAGCGGGTCGCAAGGATGCCCTGGCCACGGGGGAGGCACGGGTGCAGGATCGTCGGCTCGCGCTCTGCGTGTTCGATTTCGGATTCATGGGTGGCAGCATGGGCTCCGTGGTAGGTGAGAAATTCTGTCGAGCCGTGGAGCGCGCCCTGGCTGCGAAGCTCCCCGTCGTGCTCGTGACGACCTCCGGCGGGGCGAGAATGCAAGAAGGCATCCTGTCACTGATGCAGATGGCTCGAACCGCCGCCTCGGCGGCCAGGCTGGGTGAGGCGGGGATGCCCTTCATCACCATTCTGGCCGACCCCACCTTCGGCGGCGTGACGGCCAGCGTCGCCATGCTGGGGGACGTGATCATCGCGGAGCCGAAGGCGCTCATCGGATTCGCGGGGCCCCGTGTGATCGAACAGACGATCAAGCAGCAGTTGCCCGATCAATTTCAGCGCGCGGAATTTCTGCTCGACCACGGCATGATCGACCTGATCGTCGAGCGCAAGGACCTGAAACAGACGCTCGGCACGCTGCTCAGCCATCTCTAACTCCGTCGGCCCCTTCTTCTCGTCGTCATGCCCGCGCCCTACGCGACCACCCTCGAATTTCTTTACGGGCTGCAACGGCACGGCATCAAGCTGGGCCTCGAGACCATCCGCGCCTTGCTCGCACGGACGGGCGCGCCGGAACGGGCCTATCCCTCGCTGCATATCGGGGGCACCAACGGCAAGGGGTCCACGGCGGCCATGGCGGCATCCATGCTGCAGGCGGCCGGCTATCGCGTCGGTCTCTACACGTCCCCCCACCTGCTGGACTTTCGGGAGCGTATCCAGGTCAACGGGATCGCCATCGCCGAGGACCAGGTCGCCACCTGGACCGACCGGCTCCGGAGCGCCGCGCGCGGCGGCCACTCACCCACATTTTTCGAGTTCACCACGGCCATGGCCTTCCATCATTTCGCCGCCGAGCAGGTGGACGTGGCCGTGCTCGAGGTCGGGATGGGCGGTCGCTTCGACGCAACCAATGTCGTCGTGCCGGCCGTCAGCGCCATCACCAACGTCGCCCGCGACCATGAGCAGTACCTCGGGCACGACCTGGCGTCGATTGCCTTTGAGAAGGCGGGGATCATCAAGCAGGCCGTGCCGGTGGTGCTGGGCGAGCTGGGTGCAGAGGCCGCGCGCGTCATCCGGAGCGTCGCGGCCGGGCGGCACGCCCCCTGTCGCGCTCTGGGCGAGCACTTTCGGTATCAGGGCGAGGACACGGGCCCATTCGCCTTCCTGGGGGCGCAGCGCGTCATCGAGGGGCTGCGGTGCGGCCTCCGGGGCGACCACCAGCTCGCCAATGCCGCCTGTGCCGTCGAGTTGGTCACGGTCATGGCCGAGACGGGCCTCCAGGTCCCGGAGTCGGCGATACGGCGGGGCCTCGCCCAGGTGAGCTGGGAGGGGCGGTTAGAGATTGCGGAAACCCGTCCAATTTTGTTATTGGATGGGGCCCACAATCCCGCGGCGGCCCGGGTGGTGGCGTCGTATCTGGGGCAGTTTCGCCGGGCGCATCCGGCCGCGCGCGTGATTGCAATCATCGGCATGATGCGGGACAAGGATCGGACCGGGTTTTTTGAGGAGCTCGCGCTCGTCTGCGACGAATGCATCGTGACGGAGCCCAGCCTGCCCCGGGCGTCGTCCGTCGACGAGCTGGTCGCGTCGCTGAAGCGGCCGGAAGCCGTCACACACCGCGTGCCGCTTCCTGCCGATGCCCTGGCGCGAGCCAGGCGGCTCGCCGCTCCGGAGGACCTGATCTGCGTGACCGGTTCACTCATGCTGGTGGGCGAAGTGAAGGCCCTGCTCCGTGGATGCGGGCTTTCCCCCATCAGAGGGTGAGATGAGCCGTGCCCTTCGGATTTCCGGCGCCCTGATCCTCACGCTTGCGCTCCTGTCGGCTCCCGCGACATTCGCTGCGGCAGCCGAAGGTGGACAGCGCCCTCCCGCAGATCCCGGCGCCCCAGCCACGCCAGCCGCCCCTCCTCCCTCCGGATCGCTGGTCATTCACGCCGATCACATTGACTACGTCAGCGAGACGGAGCTGCTGAAGGCGCGAGGGTCCGTCAAGATGGTGCAAGGCGCCACCACGCTGGTTGCGGATGAGGCCACGATTCGGTTGCTGACGGGAGATGTCGCTGCGGTGGGCCGGGTCCATCTCATGCAGGAGAACACCGATGTCTGGGCCGATCGGCTGGAGGTGAACTTCAACACGGAGGCGGGCCTGATCACGAGCGGCCGGATTTACGACCGAACCACCAATGCGCTGATCACGGCTGACACGCTCCAGCGCTATACCGAAGCCCATTACAAGGCGCAGAACGGGTCTTTCACGAACTGTGACGCCATGGAAGGGCAAACGCCGGCCTGGAGGTTCACCTTCGAGGACGTGGATGTCACATTTGGCGACAGCCTCGAGCTGTGGAACGCCTGGTTCTGTGTCAATGATGTGCCGCTCATTCCGGTGCCCTACTTCAAATATCCGGTCGGCGTGGCTCGAAAGTCAGGCTTCCTGTTCCCTTCGCCGGGCTTCAACACGCAATTCGGTTTCAACTACAGGCAGTCATTCTTCTGGGCAATCGATCCCAGTCAGGACCTGACCATCACGCCGAATATCCTGACCAAGCGAGGCTACGGGGGAGATCTGGAATACCGGTACATTTTCAGCCGATCGAACCGGGGTGAATGGCTGCTCAACGCGCTGGAGGACAGGGATCAAGATCGCGCGCGCGGCTTCGTCCGTGGGGCCCACACCATGCAGGTCAGCCCGGATCTCTCACTTCGGACGAAGGCCAACTTGGTCAGCGACCGGACCTACTTGCAGGACTTCTCGAACTCCGGTTCGTTTCGAGCCCTCCCCAGCGCGGACTCCACGCTGGACATCAACCAGCGTTTGCCCTACGGGCGCGCGTTCCTCCTCGCGCAGTATCTGCAGCCGCTTCAGGTGGGCGGAGCGGAAACCTTTCAACGGCTGCCCGAGCTCGGCTACAGGTTGAACAGCCTGCCGGTGCTCGACAGCCCGGCCCTCGCGGGATTTGACGCAACCTACGACTTTTTCTGGCGCGAGCAAGGCTTTGATCTGAACAGAGTGGATGTCATGCCTGCGCTCACCACGCAGCCGTTCTCCCCGGGCCACGCGGTGAGCCTGACGCCCAGCGTGAAACCGCGCGTGGTCTATTACTCCCGAGGCACCAACACCACCCAAGTCGTGCATCGCGAAACCATCTGGAGCAGCCTCCGGGCCACCTCGCGATTGCGACGGCGATTCCGCCCCTCGAAGGATCACACGCGGATTCATACCATCGAGCCGGACGTCACTTTCGAGTATGTGCCGCCGACCGATCAATCGGACATCGTCCAGATCGACAACGTGGACAATCTGCCGAAAAAGAACCTGGTCACCTACCTCCTTCGCAATCGGTTGGTCGACATGCAGCGCGGAGGCGCCTCCAGCACATGGCTCGACCTCTTGCTCGCGCAGAGCTACCACGTCGGCACACCTCCTCCGCCCAGTCCGACAACAGCCGCATTCGGCGTGCCCAGCCGGAGGTTTTCCAACGTGTGGGCCCGGGGGCAGTTCAACGGAACGAGCCTGCTGGGCTTACCACCGCAAACCAGCCAGACGCTGTCGGTCGATACGTTCTTCGACCCCTATGATGCGGAATTCAGCCAGATCAACACGGACTTTCGCCTGCAATACGCACGACGCTGGTATGTGGAAATCGGACAACGATTCGCGAGGTCCGGGCCGCAGGTCGAACGGGGCGATATCTGGAATCCGCTGTCCTTCGGCCAGTCCTTTACTCCCACGCCTGAGATCCAGTTCGTCACGGCGACTGCGGCGGTGCGCCTTCCCTATGATGTTACAATCGGCAGCCGGATCTACCGGGATATCCAAGCAAAGATCACGCCCGAGCTCGACTTCGTCGGGCTGTATCAGAATCCCTGCCGGTGCTGGTCAATGGGTTTCTATTTTCAGAAGGTTCCGGGTCGCACGCAGGTCAATTTCCTGATCAGCTTGCGCGACATCGGCAGCACCGATAGCTTCGGGACCGCATTGATGAAAAGCTTGCTCGGACCGCTCCTCGCCGGCGAGAAGGGTCTGCCCTGGTAACGGGGGTCGCGGCGGCGTGCGAGTCTCGGTCTTGGATGAGCCCGTTGAATCGAAATGCATTGGAGGTGCCATCATGAACTGGCGAGCCTGCCGCGTGAGGGCTGGCAATCAGTCCGTCATGGTCGTGTCTGTGCTGTGCCTGTGGGCAGGTCTGGTTTGCGCGCGAGGGGCGACGTCGGGGGAGACCCCGATGGGGCCGCGGCATGAGCTCCACGCGGCCGGTGTCGTCGAGGAGACGCGCCTTGCAGCACGACTGCGCGAGCCGGTCACGAGGAACGACGAGGACGAAGAGGCCAGGCCAGGCTATCTCCGACGGGCCAAGGTGTTTCTGGCTGCGGGCGACTATCGCCGGGCATTGGATGCCTGCCTGTTCCACCTCTGGGAGCAGCCCTCCGTGGAGAGTTACGTGTATCTGACCTACGTGTACCATGCGATCGATGGGTACATGGAGCATCTGGCCGCGCAGGATCGGTGGGTGGCCGTCGAGCACTTGTTTTTCAACCTTGCCGCACGCGGCGCGGATGACCTCGTCGACCCGCCCGACGTCTTGGCTCGGATGGCCAAAGAGATCATGCATGGCGCCCTGCAGAAGCAGGCCGATGTGACGGCGGCGATGGCCGCGCGGCTCGACCGGGAATCCGTCAACCGGCTGTGGAAAGAGCAGTCGGCCTGGCGTGCCGCGCGCCCCGACGACTGGTGGGCCGGCGCGCCGGATGCGTGGGGGTGGTAGGCCGAGTGGTGCGCGAGCATGCGGTTGACAGCGAAAACGGGGCTAGTATACGATGCGGTCGTTTCACCCGCCTTCGCAGGAAGCCACGGCTGTCAAGCTGTGGAAGAATGCGAGACGGGTGCCCGCCGAAGCCTTGGCGAAGGCGGGCTGCTTCGGCGGGTTCCGCCGAAGCTCTTGTGGGCGCCACGGCTGTGAAGCCGTGGGGCTCCACGTCCAGTCCGTGTGACCAGGTCCTGAATTGCGAGGAGGAGGCTCAGTGGCAAGCAACGCATCGAAGGTGGATGAAAAGTCCTGGGAATCGGAGGTCGTTCAGGCTCCGGAGCTCGTCATGGTCGATTTTTGGGCGGTCTGGTGCGGGCCGTGCCAGATGGTCGCTCCCATCGTCGAGGAGTTGGCGGGCGAGTACGAGGGCAAGCTTCGGGTCCGCAAGCTGAATACGGACGAAAATCCTGAAATCGCGGGTCGATACCAGATCATGAGCATTCCCACCATCCTGTTTTTCAAGAACGGGCAACCGGTCGAGAAGTTGGTCGGAGCGAGACCCAAGCGACAGTTCAAGGAGGTCATCGACTCCCTGCTGGCTCAGTCTTCCCCCACGGCGTGAGGCTGTGTCGGCTCGGAGTGGCGCCTCATGCTCACCGAGCTGCGCATCGCAAACTTCGCCGTCATTGATCGTCTCACGCTCCAGTTCTCCACTGGGTTTCACGTGTTCACCGGAGAAACGGGTGCGGGCAAGTCCATCCTGGTCGATGCCATCGCGCTCCTCGTCGGAGGGCGGGCGACCACCGACGTCATCCGGGCCGAGGCCGAGGAGGCGGAGGTGGAGGCGGCCTTCACGCTGCCCGAGCACGAGGCCCTGCTCACGCGCTTCCGCGGCTCCGGGGTCCTGGAGCCGCAGGACACCGACCTCATTATCCGGCGGGTCATCGCCCGGACCGGCAGAAATCGCGTCTACCTGAATGGGCGTCTGACCCCCCTGCATGTGCTCGAGGCGCTCGCCGGTACGCTCCTCGACCTCCATGGACAGCACGACCAGCAGTCGCTGCTCGCATCGAGCGCGCAGCTGAATGCGGTCGACGAATTCGGCGGGCTTGTCACCTTGCGCGAGGACTACACGCGCCGCCACGAGCAATGGAAGGCCGGGCAGCGTGCCCTGGACGAGGCCATGCGGCAGCAGCAGGAACGCACGCAGCGCGAGGACTACCTCCGGTATCAGTGTGGTGAGCTCGAGGCGGCAGCCCTGGCGCCGGGTGAAGAAGACACGCTGCTGCTGGAACAGAAGCGTCTGGCCCATGTCAAGCGTCTCCGTGACCTTGGGGAGGAAGCCTACGATTGCCTCTATGGCTCCGAGGGGTCCGTGCTCAAGGGATTGAGCGTGGCGGAGGACCGCATCGCCGAGGTGACGTCGGTGGACGAGACCGCCTCAGAATGGAAGGCCTTGTGTCGCGAGGCTGCGGTGAATCTGCAGGAGGTGGCGCGGCAGCTCCGCGGGTATCTCCAGGAGTTGGAGCAAGATCCGGAGCGCCTGTCCGCCGTGGACGATCGGTTGCATGCCATCCAGCAGCTGAAGCGCAAGCATGGGGGCAGCTTCGAATCCGTTCTGGCGAAGGCCGCCGAATTGCGGGCCGAGCTGACCCGGCTCGAGGGCTCCCAGGCTCGAATCGAGGAGTTGCTGGCGCAGGTCGATCGGGACGCCGACGAGGTTCGGGCGCTCGCGCGGTCCCTCTCCGAGGCCCGTGTCGGCGCGGCCGCGCGACTCGAGGCACGGGTGAGGAAGGAGCTCGGCTCGCTGCGGATGGGGCAAACCCAGTTGCAGGTCATGGTGACGGCCAACCCCGACCTGTCCGCCAGCACCGCGACAGGGTGGGACCGCGTCGAGTACCTGCTGTCCACGAATCCGGGCGAACCGCCGCTGCCCCTGGCGAAGGTGGCGTCCGGGGGCGAGCTCTCCCGGGTGATGCTGGCGTTGAAGACGGTCCTGGCGGAGCGCGACGCCGTGCCGACGCTGATCTTCGACGAAGTGGATGCCGGGGTGGGAGGGGCCGTGGCGGAAGTGATGGGACGGCGTCTCAAGGCGCTGGGCGCGCATCACCAGGTGTTTTGCATCACGCATCTGCCGCAGGTCGCGTCGAAAGCGGATCACCATTTTGTGGTGGAGAAAGCGCTGCAGCAAAAGCGAACCGTCGTGCGGGTCCGTGGGCTTGACGGCAAGGCGCGGGAGGAAGAGGTCGCGAGGATGCTGGGAGGCCTGACGATCACCCAGGCGGTTCGGCAGACGGCTGCGGAAATGGTCAGAGGCGGGAAGCGAGGCAGTTAGATGGCGGCCCGATTCGGCGAGACGCCCAAGGCGGGGAGAGACGCCTTGCATTCGTTCATGACCTTCACGAAGGTGGTGACGAGAACGGGATCGAACGCCTGGCCTGACTCGCCCTCGATACGCTTGATGGCCTCGTCCACCGACACCGGCCCGCTGCTGCGGCGGCCCGAGAGCAGATTGTCGAACGTGTGCGCGATCGCCACGATCCTCGCAAGAAGCGGGATGCCGTCGCCGTGGAGGCCGAGCGGCAGCCCGGTTCCATCGTGCCGCTCGTGATGATAGGAAATGATCTGCCCCACCTCCCCGGGAAAGCCGAGGGGAAGGACCATCCGCGCGCCAATCTCAGCGTGCCGCCTCATCGCTTCGTGCTGCTCTCGTGACGGGGGCTCATCGTGCGTAGGTCCCTGATGCTCGAAGGCCAGGTACCCGATATCGTGGAGAAAAGCGCCTAGAGAGAGCGATTTGAGCTGCTCTTGAGCGAGGTTGAGCGGCGCCGCGATCAAGGTGGCGTAGAAGCTCGCCCTGCTGGCATGGTTGAGCAACTGGCGATCCCTCGCCTCGAGCAGGTCGGAGAAGAGCGGGAACAACTCCGGGCCGTGCACGCCAGGCTTGCCGGCCTCCGGTGAGGCCTTCGACGCGGGGAGGTACTGCTCGCTGAGCTCCTTCCAGAGTTCAACCGCCTTCTCCTCCGATCCCCAGGCGTCAGAGTGTGCGTGTAAGAATTCTCGCAGGCTGTCCAGCCTGCTCTTCTTGTCGAGCGTCTGGTTAATCAGAGAGATCAGCTCGGTCACGTTGAACGGCTTGAGCAGGTATCCGGCCGCGCCGTGCCGGATTCCGTCCATGGCCGACTTCAGGCTGCCGTAGCCGGTGATGATGATGACCTCGACGTTCGGATGCTCGAGCTTGATCTGCTGGAGCAGCTCGATACCCTGGCAGTCCGGCAGCTTCTGGTCGAGTGTCACGAGATCAACGGGATGCTCCCTCAGCAGGCGCTGGGCGGTCTGCCCGCACTCCGCGGCGTGGATTGTGTAGAACGGCCGGAGAATGACCTTGAGCGCATCCCGCGGGCCGGCCTCGTCTTCCACGATGAGGACGGTCGGTCTTGTGGGTTCAGTCATCATGTCTCACGCGGCACAGCAGTCCGAGGTACCTTGGCTTGGCCTGGAGTGGGAACAAGAGACAGCCTAGCGAGCTATTCAGCAAACTTAATGCCCCGCATCGTTTCAGTCAATCAAAAGGATCGCCGCGGCAGGTTGCGACGTGCTACAACGGGTTGCGGTGTGTGGGGTGGGTGCTCACCATCATATAGCGTGTCCGATCGTCATCATGTATGACAGGTCATGACAATGCTCGACAGGCCTGCGCCGGCTGTGTCATTCAGGCATCATCTGTGCCTGATCTGTAACACTGTGTCCTTCGGGCCGGCCGATCTCCAGCGTATCCATCCGATACTTGAGCATGCGCCGGCTGATCCCGAGCAGGTTGGCGGCGTGGGTCTGGACGTAATTGGTGCGCTTCAACGCGTCGAGGATGATCTCCTTTTCGAACTCCATCACGGCCTTCTCGAGCGAGATGCGACCGGCGAGGATGTCTTCCCGGAGGGAGGTTGAACGCGTGTCCGAGCGGAGTGGCTTTGGCACGTGATCGGGCAGGATGACGCCGCCTTGAGACCAGACCATCGATTGTTCGACGACGTTTTCGAGCTCGCGAACGTTACCGGGCCAAGGGTAGCGAGTGAGGAGCTCCACCGTTTCCTTGGAGAATTCCTGGGGCGGCCGTTTCTCCTCGTCCGCTTTCTTGGCCAGGAAGTGCCGGGCGAGAAGCGGGATGTCCTCACCTCGGTCCCGCAGCGGCGGCAGGTGGATGGACAGCACGTTGATGCGGTAGTAGAGATCCTCCCGAAACCGGCCGTCCCGGATCAATTCCTCGAGATTCCTGTTCGTGGCCGCGATGATACGGACGTCGACCTTGATCGGCTGCAAGCCGCCGATCCTCGTGAATTCACGCTCCTGGAGGACCCGAAGGAGCTTCGCCTGTGTCGTCGCGCTCAGATCGCCAATCTCGTCCAGGAGAATGGTCCCGGTGTGGGCGAGCTCGAATTGACCGACTCGGCGAGCCAGGGCGTCCGTAAACGACCCCTTTTCGTGGCCAAAAAGCTCACTCTCGATCAGGGTCTCCGGCAAGGCCGCGCAGTTGATGGCGATGAAAGGCCGGTCGCGGCGGGCGCTGTTGTAATGCAGGGCCCGGGCCACCAGCTCCTTTCCGGTCCCGCTCTCGCCGGTGATGAGGACGGTCGTGCGGCTGTCCGCGATCTGCTCGATCTTGGAGTAGACGTCCTGCATGACCTGGCTCTTGCCGATGAGGTTGTGGAACGCGTAGCGATTGGAGACCTGGGCGCGAAGGTAGCGAACTTCCCGCTCGAGCTCCTGCGTCTCGAGGGTCTTGGCGATGATCAGCCTGAGCTCTTCGATGTCGAAGGGCTTGGTCAGGTAGTCGGCCGCGCCCAGCTTCATGGCGTCGACGGCGGTCTTGACCGTTTTGGTCCCGGTCAGCATGATGACCGGGACGCTGCGGTCCTCGCCGCGCATGGTCTGGAGCAACGACAACCCGTCGGTGCCGGGGAGAATCACGTCCAGAAGCACGAGATTCGGGGATTCGGCGCGGAACATGTCGAGCCCCTCCTGGGCGTCCTGCGCACAGATCACGTCGAAGGAGGGCTCGAGGACCATCTTCAGGGAGGTTAGAACTCGAGGCTCATCATCGACCAACAGGACCCGCTTTCTCATGCTCCTCCTGCTCTTCCGAACTCTGGGTCACGCGTGAGCTTGCCGGCAGGTTGACGAAGAACGTTGTCCCCCTTCCCGTCTGACTGCTGACCTCGATCGTGCCGTGATGCTCCTGCACGATCTGGTGCACGATGGCCAGTCCCAGCCCGGTGCCCTCGCGCTCGCCGCTCTCGTGCTTGGTCGTGTAGAAGGGGTCGAAAATGTGCTCCAGGTTGGTTGGCTCGATCCCGGGACCGCTGTCCGTGACCTCGATCTGCACCCACTCCTGCCCCTTGGGCTTGGCCAGCCGGTGGGTCCTGATCGTGAGCTGCCCCCCCCCCTCTTTCATAGCGTCCAAGGCGTTGAGAAGCAAGTTTAATAACACTTGCTTCATCTGTTGTCTATCCAGCATGACGTAAGGCAGGCGCGGCGCGAGCTCGCGCTCGATTCCGATGCCGAGGCTATCGGCCTTGACTTGCACGAAATACAGGCATGAGGACACGATGTCGTTCAGGTCCTCGAGCGAGAGCTTCGGCTTCATGTAGCGGGCATAGTCCAGAATCTCCTCGATCAACCGCTCGATCCGATGCACGTCGTCGTTCACGACCCTGCTGAATCCGGTGATGAAGTCGGCATCATCCTTTCGCTCCGGCGCGAGCTGGATGAAGGTCTTGATCGAGGTCAAGGGGTTGCGGATCTCGTGGGCGAATCCCCCGGCGATGGTCTCGAGGGAGCGCAGACGGTCCGTCCGCCGCATGAGCAGCTGTGACTTCTTGACATCCTCGTGCAACAACGCGTTGTCGAGCGCGATCGCGGCGTTCTGGGCGAGGGTGGTGAGGAGGTCGAGATCGTCGGTCGAGTACATCTCGCGTCTGGCGCGCGGGCCGAGGTTGCAGAAGCCGACGAGCCGCTCCTTGTTGATCAAGGGGATGCAGGCCTCGGACTGCATGGAATTCAACGTGGCCACGGCCTCGTCCCCGGCGGGATTCATGTGCTCCAGCTCTTCACGCACGATCGGCGCTTTGGTCAAGGCGAGCTTGCGAGTCAAGGGATGCGATGAAGGCAGGCGGATCGAATTGAGCGTATCCGGCTCGACTCCCTGGGAGGACGCCAGGCTGTAGACTTGCTTTTCCTTGTCGAGGAGGAACAAGGAGACGGTCTTGATATTGAGCACCCGCGACAGCACGCCGAGGAACCGCTCGCTCAAGTGTTCCAGGTCGAGGATCGTCACGAGGTCATTGGAAAAGGCGCTGAGGGTTTCGTAGGCATCGTGCTTCTCCCTGAAGAGGGCCTTGCCGACAGCACGCTCCATCCGCCTTTGAATGCTGACCAGCATCTCGGCACAGACCACGAACGATGCGAGGAGAATCGCCGCGAGCAGGTAGCTGGTCGAGCCGGTGAACAGCCTGATCAGGAAGAGGGTCAGCGCGTAAAAGGAGAGAAAGATGCCCAGGCCTTGCACGTAGGGTAGGAAGTTGGTCTTGCTGAAGATGACGGAGATGTCGAGCAGCTGATATTTGGCAATGGCATAGGTCACAAGGAGGACCCAGAGGCTAGCGAAGATGAAGCCTACAGGGTATAGCTCAACGCCGTAACTTTGTACGAAATCGATTGCGGAGGCATAACCGAGTAGAAAGGCCCAGAAGACAATTCTTAAGCGCCTGGCCTCTGCCGGGCTTGCTGGCTTTCGTGCCGTAAATCCTCGGTAAAGCCTATGGAGCGCCAATGCTCCAATCCCAACAAAATATCCAAGGAACAGAGGATGGAGCATGCCCGCCTGTGGGTAATAGCCCCAAAAATATGCATGCTGTCCACTAATGAGATAGTCCGAGGGGAGGAGAAGGAGAAAGGCGGTGCTCGCAGCGTAGCAGAGCCGCACCGACTTGGCTGAATGTTGTGCCTCCAGAAAGCTTAGAGAAAAGTGATAAAACAGTGCTGGTATATACACGATTCCGAGATGCAGAAGTTTTCCGAGGAATAGCGCTCTCGCCGCGTCACTAGTCGAATAAATGAGAAAAAAACCGAAGAGCCAGAACGATGCACACAGGCACAGTAATCCAAAAGTCACGTTCGTCGTCACGCGGGGATTCTTCAGGATGATCCATAATCCTGAGGCTGAGATCAGCGTGCCTGAGAACAGTAGCGGTAATGAATATATGGTCGCTCGCTGGGTGATGAAGAGAGCCAGGTAGGCTGGTGTAAGAATTGCGACAAGGAGCAAGGCATAAGTCAGGCCCTTGTGCATGACAAGTGTCATGTCCATCAAGCGGTAGCGGATGATAGAATAGCTCGTCGCGGCGACAAAGATCGGAACGGTATAGGTGCCGAAGCTGTACAAGAGTGGAACCTCGATCGCGTAGACGAGCAGGAAATTCATACAGCCACCGATGAAACCAGCGACGGAGCTCCAGAAAAAGTATCCGAGCTTAACGCGATTCTGCCCAGACGCTTGCGAGTAAGCCTTGTAGAGCTGGAACTGGGCGAAAAGCACGCAGGACGCAAAGAAACACAGCATCGGCAGATAGAGTGGCCCCGCATCGATGAAGTAGTTGGGGACTGTCAATCGCCCGGAAACGCTTGGAGCGATAAGGTCTGTGGCGCAAGCGAGTGAGAACATGGCCGAAATGGCGTACAAGGCTAGGAGCCTCCACCATCGGATGGAGATTCTTACCAGAGTGATAACAACGTGAACGAATAAAGGTGGCAAAAAGACGTCTCCCGCCATCATCACCCGGCCCCAAAATAACGCGTGCCCAGAGTCTTTTTGAGTCAACAGCACAATCTCTAACCCGCTCCACCATGCAATAGAGAGACACCACAAAAAGAATATAAGACCCAGGCGCCTCTTTTGGACCTTCAGGAGCACTAACAGGCCTAGCGCGAGTGTCGTCGCGCACGTGAGGCCTAAGCTCGCCAGGAGATTAGAATAGTAGAAGCTCATCTCAGTCGTGTTGTTGATGGAGGTGACTTGATAAAGCCAACCGCGGTGCTCTGGATCGAAAGCGGTAACAAAGAGTATGTCTTGTCAGTTAGCCAATGAAAGTTGTGGTCCAACGGCTTGACACACGGTCGCCACAAACATGGGATTGGAAAAGGCGGTCGAAGGTCCGTGCGCACCCTATTCTCGGAGGTACAGTGTTCCAGATGCCAGGGCCTTTCGTAGGATCGCAGATCACCTGCTTGAACTTCCGACAGGTCAGAGGCGTGGTGCGCGATTCAGTAGCCACTCATCTATCACAGCTCAGGATACGCCCGAGGCGAGAAAAAACAAAGGGGACTCTCCATTGCGATTCCTCTGCAATTGGCCGAGCTGCAAGGCGTGCCCCGCTTCAGGAATACCGCATGGGAGGATAGGATGTCGAAAAAGGACCGACTTGGCATCCGGGTCGATGAGCCGTGAGGACTTGTCTGAATCGGACGGTAACGTCAGATAGGTCTCTGTCCTGAGTCCGTAGCAGCCTTTGTCTTAGAGTACAAGCCCGATATACCCTGCGCTAAAACCTGCAGCCGCACCCGCGAGGAGTACCTTGGACTCCGGCTTCAGCCGCCCATGGGCTAAGGCATCGCAGACGGCTACAGGCATGCTGGCGGTAGCGAGGTTGCCGTACCGGGGAAATGTATAATAAAGTTTCTCCATCGGTATGCCCAAGGCTTTGTGATACATGTTCTTCAGAATCGAGATCGGTATTTGATGCGGAATCACGAGATCTATATCCGAGATTGTCCAGCCAAGCATCCTCGTAACTTCTTCATAACCCCTTGGCATGAGCTTCACTGAGGTATCCTCGAGCTCCTTGCCTTCAGATTTGAAGAACTTGTTGCAAGCGTTCGCACCCTTGAGTTCTCCTGCCAGGGCCAGACGCCAATATGAGCCGTCGGAGGAAAACCATCTTGCCCGGATGCCACTCGGTTCCCCCCTGGACACTTTCGTGAGAACAGCGGCACCGCCAGAATCGCCAATGGTGTAACCAAACACGCTCAGTTTGAAGTCTTTCTTGGTCTTCGGTTCCCAGTCTATGTAAGGTGAAATGAGCTCGCCTGTCACGACAAGGCCATTTTCACACCGCCCGGCAGCAATCATTGAATCAAGCGTATCCACGGCGGTTATAAATCCGTTGCATGCATTGGCGAGGTCGTAAACATAGGCATTGGTGGCGCCCAATTTTTCCTGGACGACGTTGGCAGTTGCTGGCTCGTGGAAATCCCTTGATATGCCAAAGAAAATGATGACATCAAGATCTGTCGGATGCATGCCAGCATGGTCTAGAGCCTGACGAGCAGCTCTCTCGGCCAAATCTGAAGGGTAGCGTTCGGTCGTAACATAGGGACGGTTTCTGATCCCCGTAAGCGATTCGACCACTTCACCAACATTCTTGTACCCCACAGGTCGAGCATGGAAGGAAATTTCTCGGTTGGACACCTGATGCTCAGGCAGATAGGAGCCCCATCCGACGATCTTTGACGCGTGGATACATGATCTCCGCTCCGGAGAATCTTGGGTGTCCCGCCGGGAAGTTGTTACAGCAATGCTTGCGGCCTCCGTGGCGAGTGCATCTCTTGCTACTATGATCTCGAGCAATGAATGTTCTCGCGCGTCAGGCGCTGCGTGTAGCTCCTCGATCACAGAGGAGAGGATCTTCTGCTCCCAGTCCCGGATCGCAGAGAATTTTATCCGGATGATGCAAGACGTGTTCGATCGTGGCCCTGGGAGCTCACAGGAGACGACCTGTCCTGCTAGATTCAAGAAGCACGTCGATCCGAAAGAGCAACGCAGTTCCAAGGGCACGCCCGCAGGGACCGCGGTGTCTCCTACAAGCTGGATACCCTCGGTGGTAAGGTCTGCGGTAGAGCCATCGAAATGACTATCGGTAAGCACAAAATGAAAGGGTACATTCAACCCTTCTTCGAAAGAGTCGACCGCAGCGGACACGCTCCCCGATTCTTCATCACGACCGGGGCAGGAAGCACCCCCTGCAGGCTCAGAATCGCCCGACTGCTGTCTATTCGAGCCCGGAGTGTGAGGCGTCTTTGTCTCTCTCAAGATTCCCTCCCGTCGTTTGGGAGTTGAACTTCACAGCCGCCTGTGCGACGTGGTCCCAAGCTACCCCCGATCCAGAAAGAAACTATGGCCCGTAGTTGCGCTCTCTTCCCTTGTGCATTCGAGGCCATCAACTCGCAACTGCGACTGTACCGAAACCGGAGGCACCCGATTTGTTGAAAGAAAGCGTAGCCCTGACTGATGAAACTAAACGTACACTCAAGGTATCCTCGTGTATCGCTAGAAAAGCTGAGGGTTCACTCCTAGGAAAAACACTCCTGAGTGGTCAGTTTTTAGCTTATTTCCAGCAGTTTAGCAAGGGGCCGTACGGTTCAGAGGCTAACAGCCCTCTTGTGACAGGGTATGTCATGCGACCGCGTGCTTTCCCAGAGGCGGCCGATTTAGCATTGTCGGAGTGCCTCTTGTGCGCAGTGGGAGTAAGCACGTTCCTTGCCAGGGGGGGGCGCAGCGCAAAGGGGGCGGTGATTCAGAGGCGGGATTTCAAGCTGAACAAACTGTATACTTTCAATTGGTTGCACATTTTTTTGCGATCAAGGAGCTCCACTCCAGCATAGAGGTTTGCGGTCGAGGGTCCAAAATCTTCATGCCGGCTTTTCGGCCACCGCGACATAGGCCTGATTGGCCAGGGTAGGGTACACACGAGGTTTCGTGGCGCCGCTCAGTTTCAACAAGGTCGAGAGCTCCTGCCGGTGGAAAAAGCGAAGGTTTCCATTGCGTTCGGCTTCCGCGATGGTTCCCCAATTGCGCAAGAGCCGTCCGGCCGTGTGGAGGGCCTGCTCGTGCTGGGCGTCAGCGGCCAGGCTTCGATACAGCCGTGTGAAATCCGGGTGGGGCCTGAGGCTCGTCAGGACGAGCCTGCCTCCCGGCGCAAGGAGGCGAATGAGCTCCCGCAGGGTGGACAGTGGGTCGAGGAGGGCATTGAGTGCGAAATTACAGACGATCCGCTCGAACGCCCGATCCTTGAAGGGAAACGGTTTGGCGGGATCTACGACGCCCATGACGCAACGCAGGAAGTCTCCGGCAGGCGCGTACCCTTCGAGCTTCTTGTGAAGATTTGCCACGACGCTCTCGATATCCGCCGCGGTCTGCGGCAGCGCTCCTGGGTCGACATCGATGCCCACGCACATCGGCAGACGATCGGCGCTCAGGGACCTGTGCAGCCCCCTGTACGCCTGGTTGATGATGAGCACCTTGCCGAAGTGGCCCGTGCCGCAGGCGACATCCAGGATACGCTCCGACTGTGCGACCTGCCCCATGAGCCGATACACGTCGTCCAGGAGGCGCCAATAGTCGCCGAACCCGCCCGCCCCGCGCTCTGGCCCGGAAGCCGGAGCCAAGAGGTCGAGCAACGGCAGCGGGGCCCGGCTGCGACGCGCCAGGCGCCTGTCGAGCTCCAGGAGACGCTGGCGATCGATTTCCCGGAGCGACGGCGGTTGGGGTCCCTCCCGAGGCGCGACCGGATAACACTGCTCCAGACAGTTGATGATCACCTGCCGGTACAGCGCGCGATCCTTCCTGGGATCCTCGTGCAGCTGATGGATCGGGTCGGGCAGCAGATACATCTGCTTTGCCTGGGGACCGAGGGCCGCCTCCACTTCCTTCACCGCCGCGAAGGGGGTCCGCGGATCCTGCTCGCCGGCAAAGAGGATGGTCGGGGTGGTGACTCTCTGGGCGTCCCGGACCGTCGAGGGCAAATCCATGTAATTTTCCTGGATGAGATCGCCCAGCCAGCGGCCGGCGTCCACGTTCAATCCGAGGATGTTGGCCACCCCCGTCCTCGCCTGCGTGAGGTGTGCGCCGACCACATCCTCGCCATGCGCCGCGCGCAATGCCGCTCGAACATCAAGGACGCTGGACAGCAAGATCAGGAGCCGCGCGCGCACGTCTTGCGCGCTCGCCTTGAGCGCAACACGGCCCGCGAGGCCCGCGGCAATCAGCACGACAGGGCTCGCAGGCCAGCTGTTGGCGGCAAACCCGAGCAGAGCCGTGAGATCCCGTTGCATGCTCGACAAGGTCGAATGGACCATCTCGCCGTGGCTTTCCCCGACGTGGTCGGAGTAATCCACTCGCAGCACATGAAAGCCGTTGGAGGCCAGCGCATAGGCCAGAAACACATAGTCCCGCTTGGTCTCGCCGTAATCCGGCGCGATCACCACCAACGGCGCGCCCGGCGGAAGCGGCTTCCGGGGGCGATCGTAAAAGACCGCCAGCGGCTGGCCTCGATGATTGCGACAGGCCATGAACGTGCTCAGCAGCGTGGCGGTGCGGTCCGCGCCATGAATGCGCAAGGGATAGGTCAGCAGACCGGTGATGATGTTTCGAATATGGTGCTCGCCCGCCTCGCGGAGGTGCAGGAATCTGATCCCCACACGATAGGCCGGCGTCGATGTCGGCGACGCCACGGACATCTGGTCCGGGAGGATCCACGCGACCTCTCCCACGACATGGGAGGCGACCGGTTCGTCGGCCTGCGGCTGATCAAGACCCGGAGTCGCCGGGGGAATGTGGAATTCGATCAGGAGGCGACGCCCCTGCAAGTCGTGCTCCGTTTGCAGTCGCAGGCACGCCCCCGTCAGGCTGAGATTGAGCGTGCGTGCTTCGACTGCCGGGCCGTCAGCCAGCGGGTGGGCCGGTTGAATCCGGGCCGTCATCACGAAATTGACGCGTGTGCCGAAGCGTTGCTCGACCTGCGCCTGCTCCTCCGACTCCGGCGGGAAGGACTCGAGGGGAACACGCCGAGCCGGTCCGAGGAGGTCGGCTGAGGCCTCCACCACAACGTCTTCCTCCCCGGAGGGATGCAGCAACACCGTCAGGCTGGCCGAGATCGAGCGGTCACGGATGCCCTCCAGCAAGGACCCCAGGACCATGCGTTCTTCGCGCCCCATGTCGCGAAACGCCGCCACCACGCTCGTGCCCGGGAACACGCGAGTGCCGACGCGCCGGCGATCGACCTCGCCGATGCGCTGGATGACGCCCTTGACCTGCAGCACGGCGATGGCGCTCGCCAGCCCCAGGCGGATGGGTTGGCCCGCTTGGGCGGGCACCATCCCATCGAAGGCCATGGCGACGCCCCCCAGCCCTATCGTGATGACCGTCCCCGGCCAGGCCCGGCCCTCGTGCGAGAGCTTCGCGTCGATGGGAAGCTCGAACCGAGGTGTCTTTCTGCGCTCGACAGAGGGCGAGGGGCGTGCGGGGGGCTCCGTGGCGGCAACGGTGCGCGCCTCCTCCGCTGGCAGCCTGATCTCGCGTGGGAGCTGCGGCATGTCTGTGCTCGCGGGTGTCGGCGCCTCTGCCCGGGCGAGATCCGGGCTCATGGGCGCCGTCATCTCCGCACCACGTTCCGTCCTCACGGGGAGGGCGACCCCGATCGTCCCGACGAGATGGTTCTGCCGGTCATAGAGCCCTTTCGCGCTGACCTTCACCGGGGCGACCCCAGGGGACGTATGGCCGGTGGGCTTGACCAGGAGCCGCACCTGGAGATTGGCGGTGGCCCTGGCGCCGGTGCGCCGCTCGTTGAATCGGAGCGCCGCGAGCTCGCGGTCCTCCGGCACAAGGAGCGTGGAGCAGTGCAAGCCGATCAGCTCGTCAGGGCTGTAGCCGAGGATCGAGACGACGTTTTGGCTGACGAAGACGAAACGCCCCTCTGCATCTAGCTCGTAGACGAGCTCGGGAAGGATCTCCAGCAGCCGCAGATAGCGCGACTGCGTGAGATCACGCTGGAGTCGCAGGTCTCGCTTCTCCAGCACCTCGCGGAGCATGACCATCAGCTCGCTGAGAAAGCCGAGCGACTTCTTGAACAACGCGCAGTCCGCTCCGCCGCGGACCACCTGCATGGCGACCGAGGGCTCGCTGCTCTCGGTCAGGACAATGATGGCTGCGGCGGGCGTGCGACGCCGGAGCTCGGCCAACGATTCCAGCCCCATCCGAGGCGGGAGGTGCTCATCGACCAGAAGCGCGTGCCACGGCTCCTTCGAAGCCCATTCCAGCGCCTCCTCCTCGGAATAGACCGCTTCGACCCGGCAGCCGGGGTAGAAGCTGCGAAGGCACACGGTCATGCGCTTGATTTCATCGGCCTGGTCGCTGACGAGGAGGACCGTCATCTGGTCAGGAGGCGGCATGCAGAACCTCCCGAGGGCGACGCAGGCGAGCACTCACGCGGACCGTCCTTGGCACTTGTGCCGTACCGAGTGGTCGGAAAGCCATGTCTAGTCAGGGAATCGGCGATCCCAGTCGGTTGCGTCCATCGTGCTGTCCTTGAGCTCCGACAGGCGGTGTGTGACAGGGCCGCGAAGGGAGATACGCGGGAACACGCCGCCCGCTCGTTCCTCGTGTGCACACGCGCGGAACGATGCGTGCAGAGCGTGGGTTCCTTGCAAGGTGGTCAAGCGGGGCAAAAGCCCGCCTGCGGAGGGTCCCGGCCTACTTTCGCAGGGAATACAAGGCCAAAAAAACTCCGGCAGCAGAAAACGGAGACCGGCCACCTTCCGGCATCAGGAACGCGCTCCTTCGCCCATGCATGTCGTGCTGTGGCGGGGGATTATAGAGAAAGCGACCCGAGGTATCTACACTTCCAACAAAGAAAAAATTCGATCGTAAATTCAGAAGCTTAAACCGCGGTTGATGAAGGAATACACGACGAAGGGCGTCGTACCGCATTCAAAAATTTAAAATACCGGGCTCAAGTCCGTGCGGCGCAGATAATCACGGTGACATTGTCCGCGCCCCCGCGGCTGAGGGCGTCCTGCACGAGCGCCCGGCACGCCTGTTCCGGCGCCGCCCCTTCCCGCAGGAGCACCTCGGCGATCCGGTCGTCTCTCATCATCTTGGTCAATCCATCCGTGCACAGAAGGATCAGGTCCGACTCCTCGAGGACATGCACGCCCACATCGGGCTCGCACGCGTCCGTGCCGAGCGCGCGCGCGAGCACGTGGCGCAGGGGGTGGGTGAACGCCTGCGCGGGGCTGATCAGGCCGCGCCTGATGTAGTCGTCGATAACGGAATGGTCCTGCGTGAGCTGCTCCAAGCGGTTCTCGCGCCAGCGATAGGCCCGGCTGTCCCCCACGTGCGCGATCGTGGCAACGGCGGTGGGCGCGCCGGCAATCCTGAGCGCGACACAGGTGGTCCCCATCCCGGCCAGCTCCGTCTTTGCCCTGGCCTCGTCAAGAATAGCCTGCTGAGCGGCGGCCATCGCCTCTCGCAGCACGGCCTCAGCCGACGCAGGCGCCGCCCCCTCGCCCGAGCTCGCCCGATTGCGGATGTGTGTCGTGACTGCGTCGACGGCCAACCGGCTGGCCACGTCGCCACCGGCATGGCCGCCCATGCCATCGGCGACCACCCAGAGCTGGACGGTATCCTCCACCGCGAAGGCGTCCTGATTCGACGAGCGGACCAATCCACGGTCGGTCAGGCCGGTTCCGCGCCAGATGGTGTGAGATGGCATCGCGGGTTCACCCGAATGGAAAGGAGGCGGGGCCGTACCGCTCCGTCAGCTGCTCGAAGATCAAGGCGGCAAGGGCTTCCAGGTTTCGTGTGTCGGATTCGTTGTACCGCAGCAATCGATCCCGCGGCTCCCGGGCTCCGGCGCACCACTCTCGCCAGAGGCGCACCGCATCCCATCCGTCGAGACCCTGAAGGTCCGCGTCGCGGGGTATGCCCACCATGGATTCGATCTGCTTGAGGCCGCCCTGGAATCCCAGTCGCCTGGCTGCGAAGCACAGGTCGAAGTGGGGGTGGTCGAGGACCAAGGAGGGGAACTTGGCGCGGAGATAGGGCAGGTCGAAGACGGACCCGAAGAACGTGACGAGGAGATCCCCGCCCGTGAGCTCCTCCTGGAGGCGCTCCGCCGTCAGCGACTCGCCGAGCACGAGGCTCGTCATCCGTCCGTTGCGGTAGAGGCCGACCACGGTGACGTCCCCTTGGTCCGGCGGCCCGCCGGTCGTTTCAATGTCCAGGTAGACCGTCCCCGCGCGAAACGCCTGGAACAGGCGCCAATGATCGCGTGCCTTCAGGCAATTCGTGAAATAGCGCGACCGCCCTGCGTTGAGATGAGCCGTCGCCTCCCGCAGGACCTCGTCGTAACTTTCCTTTCGCTCTGGGGAGATGCCGGGCAGGCTCGGTGCGAAGAGAAAGGACTCCCAGTCGGAGACGCCTGCCTGCCACAGGCGACGCTCGGTCGAGGGCCCGATTCCTTTGAGGAGAACGAACGTAGATTGGATCATCGCGCGGCGGACAAGGGCCGATTGTAACCTTGATTTCACCCGGGAAACAAGCTAGATTCCGCCACCGTCGTGGCGGCGTGCACAACCGCGTGGGGGTCACTGGAGGTCGGGGATCTCGGAGATGAGCGAAGGCAACCATCGGATCAAAATCACGGTCGGGTCGGTGACCGTCGAGGCCGAGCTGAAGAGCAACCAGACCGCGCAAGGCATTTACGCGGCGCTCCCCGTCGAGTCGACGGTCAATGTGTGGGGCGAGGAGTTCTATTTCAAGATTCCCGGCGTGAAGGACCACCGTGAGGTCGCGACGACCCAGGTCAAGGTCGGCGATGTCGCGTATTGGGGCGCGGGCGGCGTGCTGGCCATCTTCTTCGGTCGGACGCCGATGAGCATGGGGCCCGACCCCGTACCGGCGGATCGGGTGAACGTCGTCGGACGGGTGACGGGGGATGCGACCGTCCTGCGCCAAGCCATGGGAGCCACCAAGATCAAGGTCGAAAAAGCGTAGCGCGGGGTGGTGGAAACAGGCGCCCGAAGGTCGTCTTGGGGAAGGGGTCGATGCGGATTTCCAATGAACGGGTCTCGCGGCTGGCCGATGCTCTCTTGAGCCGCCTGGAAGCCGAGGGCTACCTCGAGCTCAGCGGAGATCGAAAGGCCGAGGTGACGGCGCTCGACAACGCCATCACCCAGGAGTTGATGGTCGAAGATCGTCTCAACGCCGAGGTCCGGGAGCTCATGAAGGCCTACGAGGC
>JBFKNO010000003.1:0-32266 GCA_041629275.1 Nitrospiraceae bacterium | reverse complement strand
GCGGGGTCCTACGCGTCACCCGTTACCCGTCATGCGTCACGGATTTACCGCAGGAAATTGAGCAGGGAGGTGCTCAGAATGCGGCTGCCGGCCTGCGAGGCGGCTTGGATGGCCGTTTCTTGCTGGACCAGCTCACTGATCAGGGTGACGAGGTCGGCGTCCTCCCGCTGCGAGATGACGTCGATGAGCAGCTCCTGGGTCAGCTTCAGGGACCCGGACGTCGATTCCAGGCGGTTCGCAAAGGCTCCGACCTGTCCCCGTGCTCCGGCGACCTGCTCGAGGGCCTGATCGACGTCGTCGATCGCCTGCCCGATCCCGCCGCCGTAGTCCCCGCGCAGGGCGGTCGTCAACCGTTTGACGGCGCTCAGCAGGTCGATCGTCGGACCGTCGAACACCTCGTTGCCCGGCAGGTTGGTCTGCGTCGTCTGGTTGTCCTGTACCTCGATCGCTTGAATGCCGCCGTCGCCCTGGTATTGCGATTGGACGAGCACGCGAAACAGGTCTCCCGACGCCGGACCGCCGGCGCCGTCGCGGATCGCCATACGGAGTCCTTTGAAGTCGATCGGGCCGCCCGACGCATAGGTCTGATTCGACAGCACCACCTGGCTCGCGAGTGAGACGGCAAAGACGTCACCGTGGCGCGGCGGGCCCGAGTCATCCGCAAGGACGACCCGCAGGCCGCCGAAATCGATCGGATCGCCCGACAGATACTGAACGGTCCCCGCATCGAAGTCGCTGACATCCGTCCCGAGGTTCGGCACCACCGAGTCCACCGCGTCGAACCCCAGGAGATCGGACACTGTCGATCCGGCGTTGGAGTGATTGATCGTGACGGCGCCGCCGGTCGAGTTCGTGATGGTGAACAGTCTGGCCGGTGGACCTGCCGCCGTGCTGTAAGCGGCGCTGTACCCGGTTCCAAGGCGCGTCTGGATCTCGGTGGCGAGCTCGGCCCCGGTGTAGCTTCCTGCGGTCAACACCACCGGGGAGCCATTGACGAAGAGGGTGTTATTCGACGAGGTGATCGTGAACATGGCCGAGTTGACCGTGGTGTTGAGCACGTGATGCTTGAGCACCGCGCCTGAGGTCAGCGTCGAGTCACCACCCGTCTCGGTGGCCCCGACTTGTACCGTCTCGAGAGTCGGTGGGAAGCCGAGCAGGTTCTCGATCGTGGTGGCGGGGTCATCGAACATCAGATCGAGCGCCCCGGCGTTCCCGGTATCGTTCGTGATGGAGAATTCCCCCGTCGCGCCGTCGAGTGTCACCGTGTAGGTATCCCCGCCGCTGGCGGCATTCATCGCCGACTGCACGGCGGCGGCAAGCTGATCGCCGCTGTAGCGACCGGCCGTGACGGTCGCGGTGACCGGAGGGCCCGAGCCCGGGTCGAAGCGCAGGGCGTTGTTCGCGGCCGTCACGGTGTAGAAGCGTTCCGAACGGATTTGGTAGGCGTCCAGCCTGACCTGGCTCGGGTCGTCGACGCCGTGGTCGCCGACGACCGCCCCGCCCGCGTTGTTCACATCGGGTGAGACGCCGACCTGTTGAGCAATGTTGTGAACGCTGAACGACGTGGCGGAAGTGAACTGGATGACGTAGTCGTCCAGCGTGACGGCCAGCGGATCGCGGACCGTTCCTTGGGCGATAATGGCGCTTCCCGCGTTGCCGAAGGCCGCCCTCGCCTCTGCGATCAGCGAGAACGGGTTGCTGCCGGTCGTGCGGCTTCCACCGTCGAAGCCCAGATCAGCGAGCGCGCTTCCTGACGTGACACGGACGGTCGAGTCGGCGCCGAAGCTGTTCGAGATCACATCGAGCCGGGTGCCGGTGAAGGCGACCGTCACGCTCTTGCCCGCGGCGGAGAGCGTCGCATCCGTATTGATCCGGCTCTGCAGCCTGGTCGCGAGCTGGGTCCCCGTCAGCGTCTCGGTGCCTGAGGTCAGGTCGAGCGTTCCCGACGCCACGCCGTCGACCTCGACCACCAGCGTGTCGTTCACGCCGTCCACGAGGGTGACGGGTGGCACGACGGGCACGCCCGTGGCTCGGCCGTGCGTGCTCGTGCCGGTGAACACCGGTTGTCCGTTGAGCCGAGTGTTCGCCAGTTGTTGGAGCTCGTTGAACAGCTGCTTGACCTCGGTTGCAGCCGTGGCTCGCTCGCTCGCCCCGTTCGTGTCGCTGCGGAGCTGGACTGCCAGCTCCTTGAGGCGAAACAGGATGTTCGTGGCCGAGTTCAAGGCGTTGTCAGCGGTATCGATGCGCGACGTGGCGAACTCGATATTGCGCAGGCGCTGCTCCGTCACCGCGAGGGACGCCTTTCCCGAGACGATCTGCCCGAACGAGATGGGATCGTCCGAGGGCTGCAAGACGCGCTTGCCTGTCGACACCTGGTTCTGGGTCTCCAGGTTTTCCTGGCGCAAGCGCTGCAGATTGTTCAGGAAGGCCGCGTAAATCTGGAATTCTGACACGCGCATGGAATCACCGCTTGATGGACAGCAACGTCTGCATCAGCTCGTCGGCGACGATGATCATGCGGGACGCCGCCTCGAAGGCCTGCTGGAATTCGATCATCTTGACGAGCTCTTCGTCCAGGGACACCCCCGACGTCTGTGCCCGGAAGGCCAGCAGCTGCTGGTGGAGAAACTCCTGCGCCTGGAAGTCGTTCTGGGCTTTTTGCGCCGTCGTGCCGAACACCGACGCGGTGACCGAAAAGAACTCGGTCACCGTCGTGTTGCCCAGCGAGGCGAGCGCGGTGTCCTTGAGGGCGGAGAGGGCGAGCGCGTTCTGGTTGTTCGACGGGACGCCGCTCAGCGAGGCCGACGCGGCGATCTTGTTGTGGTCCGTGAGCGACACCGACAGGTTCGCAGCGGCGTTGGTGAACGTGTCCACGGTGAACACATCGTTGGTTGCCGTCGCCCCCGTCAGCGTGACGCTGATCCCGTCGAGATTGAAGGTCTGGGGCGACGCGAAGGTGCCCGAGGCCGCCGTGCTGGTCCCGGCCGAGAGGCCGAGCGTGGCCGCGGCCGTGCCGCCCGTCACGTTGACGACGGAAGTGGAGGCGGTGGAATTGGAGGTGACGACGAAGCGGCTGGTCGTTCGGTCGAAGGTGACCGTGACGCTACGGCCGGCCACGGACAGCGTCGCGTCCGCGTTGATCTGCGTCTGGATCTCCTGGGCGAGCGTCTCACCGGAGGTGTAGGCCAGGCCGGGAGAGGCGGCACCGGTCAGGGTGATGACCCCGGAGGCGGTGCCATCGACGGTCACGGCCAAGGTGTCGTTGCTGCCCGACACGATCGTGATCGGCGTATCCACCGTGGGCGTGGCAATGGCCGTGCCCGTGTAGTTGCCCCTGATGTTGGTGCCGGTGTCGGTGTCGATAATCGTATAGTTGCTGGCGGAGGAAAAGCGGATCTCATACCGGTGTTGCGTCAGGAGACTGTGCGCGGTGATGGTCCCGCTCCCGATCGAGGCGGTGCCCGCATTGTCGGGGTTGTCCACGGCCGTGACCGACAGCGCCGTGAAGAAGTCGTTTCCGGTCGAGCCGTCGAGACCGTACCCGATGCGATGGGTTCGGTTGAACTCGGTCACGAGGGACGCCGACAGGGTGTCGAGGGAGGCGACGAGATCCGAAATGGTCTGGTCCCGCGCCTCGATGAGCCCCTTCAGGCGTCCGCCGCTGATGAACGGCGTGATCAGTGGGAGCGTGGAGCCGCCCGTGTCATACGCGATCTCGGTCAAGCCGGCGTTGGCCGCGGAGGGGACGCCGACGAGGTCCCGGGTCAGGTTCCCATCGACGAGGACCTGCCCGCGTCCGACGAAGACCGTGACCTGCCCGCTGGCATCCTCTAGCACCTGGATGGACACGCGCTCGCTCAGCTCGTTCAGCTTCACCTGACGTTGGTCGCGGAAGTCATTGGCGTTCTGCCCCCTGATCTCCGCTTCGACGATCTTCACGTTGAGGTCGGCGATTTCGTCCGTCAGCCGGTTGATCTCCCCCACGACCTGGCTGACCTCGCGATCGAGCGAGCGCCGATTCGCGCTGAGCTGGAGACGCGTCTGACTCAGCTTTTCACCGAGAATCGCCCCTCGTGAGAGCAGCGCGCCCCGGGCCGTCGGATCCGACGGATTGGTCGCCACGTCCTGCACGGCGTCGAAGAACTGGTTGAGCGCCGGTCCGATGCCGTGTTCATCCGTATCGGACAACAGGGGCTGGATCTGAAGGTATGTCGTCGAGAGCAGGTCCTGGCGACCGAGCTGGGCGTAGGACGTCGTGACCTGGGACTCCAAGAATGTGTCGATCGACCGCCTGATCTGGGCGAGATCGACACCGGTCCCGACCTGTCCCACCCCGGCATTCTGCGGGCGGTTTTCAATCAGCACGGCCTCCTGCCTGGAGAAGCCGGGCGTGTTCACGTTCGCAATGTTGTGGCTGGTCACCGTGAGGACCTGCCGGCTCGTGGCCAGGGCGGTCTTGGCGATGTCCATCAATCCCAGGAGGCTCATGCGCTATCCTCTTTTCTGGAACAGTGTGCTGCCGGGCAGCAAGGGGTTGAGCATGCCCGCTGAAGAGTAGCCCGTCGGGATGGGCGCGCTGCGCTGCCAGGCCGAGAAGCCCTCGCCGAGGAATCCAAGGAACCTCGCGATCAGCCCACGGTTTCGGTGAAAGCCCTCATGGATGTCGCGCGCGGCCGCCGAGAGGTCCTCGGCGATCTTGCGCAGGGTGGGGGCGCGGTCGGGTCCGGCCCAATCCAGCAGGTGGTGCACGGACACGGCGTCGGGGGCCGTCCCGTGTCGGTCGGCGAGCGCGCTCACGGCGCGCGCTCGTTCCTCCTCCTGCAGCGCGAGATCGTGCAGGGTCTGCTGCCTGGCGTGATTGATCGCGCCGAAATCGCGGTAGGACAGGGTGCGGATCGCTTCCCGCTCCCGATCGATCAGCGCGTTCAGGCTTGTCAGGAGCTCGTGCTCCCGGGTGAGGACGGACAGCAGGTGGGAGAAGTCGGAATCGTGACCGGCCATGGCTCGCCTCTCTCGGGTGGTCGCGGGGTGAATCGGCTCCGTGCCCGATTCACGCCCCGCAGACCAGAGGAGAGCGCGGTGCGTTACAGCACGGAGTCGACGAGCACGTTGTGAAGCAGGGCGTCGGCGACCGACTGCCCGTCTACGTGATAGGTCCCATTCTCAATGGCGCGCTTGACCTCGGCGGCGCGCTCGGCCGTGGGCGAGTCTTCTGCCTTGACCAGGTCAGCCAGCCGTTGGATGTTGCGACCTTCGAGCGAGATCGAAACCGTGTCCGAGCGGGCGGAGTCGGATTTGGCGTCCGCCTGCCGGCGTTCGGCCTGCTGGGACGGGGATGATTCCTGCACCCCGAAGAGCAGGTTGGCCAATTCTTTCGCTCGATTGTTTCCGTGTATCTCCATGGGCTCACTCCTCTCGACCGCCTCCCACACCCAGATCATGGGGGGACTGAGGCACGTCGAAGTCTGTATCGGAAGAATGAGCGTAAGCCTTGAGCCCTTTTTTTAGGGGGAGCCTTGTGTCCAGCCCGGAGAGGTGCTCCTGCAGGACGTGCGCCAGGCCGAGCCCCCCCGCCTCGGCTGCCAAGCGGCCGAGCTCCTGATCGTAGAATGAGGTGAAGAACTCCCCGCCTTGATTGGGTAGGAGGCCCTTGGGAACCGTGCTCCGCATGGTCTGCAAGAGGTACCCGATGAAATAGGCCTCGAATGCCTGAGCGGCACGCTTGAGATCCCCGCCGGTCTGGGCCCGGCCATCCTGGAGGGATTGGACCAGGCGTGCGGCATCCGATCCCATGTCGGGCTGGGTCGCGCGCGGATCGAGCATGGGCGTGATGGGTAGATCCATTTTTCAATGAAAGAGTTAACTAAACTATCTCAAGTGTCGCTTGAAGGGCCCCAGCCGCACGCATGGCCGAGAGAATGGCCACAAGGTCCCGAGGGGTCACACCGACGGCGTTCAGCGCCTGAACCACGTCGCCCAGCGTCACGGTCTCATCGACCACGATCAGACTGGCCTGCTCCTCTTGGACTTCTGCCCGCTGCTCCTCCGTGACGACGGTGGCCCCTCCCCCCTGGCCTACCAGGGGCGCCGGAGGCTGGGAGACGTTCAGCTTGCTGGTGACGCTAATGGTCAGATTGCCGTGCGATATCGCACAGGTCGCGAGCCTCACGTGCTCGCCGAGGACGACCGTGCCGGTGCGCTCGTTGACGACCACCTTCGCCAGGATATCGATCGTGACCTGGAGCGACTCGACCGTCGCGATGTACTGGACGATACGCCCGCGAAATTCAGGAGGCAGCATGGCCCGAACCGTCCCGGCGTTGACCGCCATCGCGGTGCCCGTTCCGAAGACACTGTCGATCGCCTCCGCCATCCGGAGCGCGGTCGTGAAATCGGCTCGATGGAGGAGGATATTGATGGCGTCCCAGGACTCGATGTCGATCGCCATGTCCTTTTCGATGATGGCTCCGCTCGGAATGGTCCCGGCTGCCTGATGATTCTTGACAACGGTCTGCCCACCGGCCCCGCCTGCCCCGCCCAGAAAGCCCCCGATCGAGATGGGGCCTTGGGCGACCGCATAGACCTGCTGATTGGGAGCCTTGAGCGGGGTGAGCAGGAGCGTCCCGCCCTGGAGGCTGGTCGCGTTCGCCATGCTGCTCGCCAGGGCGTCGACCGTCATCCCGGCCCTGGCGAAGGGAGGCAATTTGGCCGTCACCATGACCGACGCGAGGTTCCGCGCCAGCAACTGAATCGGATTGATGACAAGATTGATCCCCATCTTGTTGAGCATGGAGATCAAGGCCTGCATGGTGAATTGGCCGCCGATCACCTGGTCGCCGGTCCGGCTCAGGCCGACGACGAGCCCGTACCCGATCAACTGATTCTCGCGAACGCCTTCGATCGACGCGATGTCCTTCACGCGCGCGGCCTCCACGGGAAGAGAAGCCAGCAGCATCACCAGTGTGATGAGGGCAATCGATGCCTTCATGGTGTGCCGCATCGAATCAGTGATGAGGACTGAGGGCTGAGGACGGAGGATTGAGTCGGCAGCCCCAGGCCTTCTGTTCGTTCTCTCGGTCCTCATGCCTCAGTCCTCAGTCCTTCTCCCTAGAACGGAGAAATCCAATCGAGTATCCGGACGAACCACCCGGGACGCTGCACGTCGTTGACGACGCCGAGACCGGAATACTCGATCCGCGCGTCGGCGATAGCCGTAGAGAGCACGGTGTTCCGGGTGTCGACGTCGACGCGCCGGACGATGCCCTTGAGTGTCATGATCTGGGTCTCGCTGTTCACCGTCACCTCCCGCCGACCCTCGATCCGAAGATCCCCGTTGGGCAGTACCTGCGTCACCACCGCCGAGATCGTCCCCGTCAAGCTATCCGCTCGCTTCGTGGACCCACTCCCCTCGAACTGGTTGCTGGCACTCGCGTCGATGGACAGCTCTTGCGCCAGGGACGGGCTGCCGCTCCAGCCGGGGATCCCGAACGTGCTGCCCTGAACTGAGTTCGAAATAGAGGAATCGCGCTCCGCGGTGGTGTCCGCGCTCTTCGATCCGCTGTGGTTCTCGACGATCTTGACCGTGACGATGTCGCCGACCCGCATGGCCCGCAGATCCTCGTAGAGGTACGCGCGGCCGTTCTGCGCCTGCCAGAGCGACCCCGTCGAGTCTGGCGGCGCGATCGGTGGAATCTGGATCTCGGTGGTCTTTGTGTTGGACTGGCACGCCACGGACAGGCCGAGGATCATCAGCGTGAGGAGCCTGGTGACGCGGCGACGGCGGATCAGAAGTCCACCTCTACGAGCCCCGGGCCGATCACGCGAGCCTGGATCTGCCGCTTTGAGTCGACATTGGTGACCGCGAGGCTTTGGCCGAGGTGGCCGGCGGCCTGCGCGACCCCCAGCGTCTGAATGCGCAGGCCGCCGCGCTTGGCCTCAATGGTGACACGGTCGCCCTTCTTGACCAGATACGGGCGCGCCAATGCCGCGACATGAATCGGGGCGTGAGCCCGCAGGGGCCGCACCGCGCGCATGCCGACCACCTGATCGAGCTCCGAGGAGAACGAGTGGGTCGCGGTCCTCAGGGGGACCGGGATGAGCGTGACGTCCTCCTCTCTGATCGTCTCCTGAGGACGGATGAGCCGCACGGGGCTGACCAGGTAGGCGGTCACGGTGACGTCGGCCAGGATCTTGGTCGTCTCGACCACCCGCCCATCCACCGTGAGCTGCAGGCGGAAGGCGCGGCGGCCCAACCTGGCCGGAGATCCGACGACCGTGAGGCTGACATCGACCGTGCCGGGTGGAAGCACGATCGCGTCTCGTGGATGCAGGATGTCGACGTGGATCGACGCGGCGCCGCCGTCGAGCTGCCGCTGCATGAAACGGAGCACGGCCTCCTGCATCGACTGCAGCTCGTATCGCTGCTCCTGCACCGCCGGCGCCTGCGGGGAAGCCCCCGGCGGGACGAGCGCGTTGGGCGCAGCGATCGATGCGTCCGTGCAGCAGGCGAGGGTCGCAAGGCACAGGAGCCGGGGCAGGAAGCTCGGCTGCCGGCCCGGTCCTGCGTGACGTCCTGGAAGAAAGTCGAGTGCTCGCATGACGTGTTACCGTCTCAAGTTGTTGGCGATCGCCATCATCTCATCCGCGACCTGAATCGCCTTGGAGTTCACCTCATAGCTCCGCTGGGCGATGATGAGGTTCACCATTTCCTCGGCGAGGTTGACGTTCGAGCTCTCGAGAAAGCCCTGCTGGACGAGGCCGAAGCCCGTGGAGAATCCGCCGGTCCCCTGCTGGGCGGGGCCGGATGCAAAACTGTCGATGAACAGGTTGTTCCCTGTCGCGACGAGGCCGGTGGGATTGTCGAATCGGACGAGCTGGATTTGTCCCACCTGCGACGCCTGTGTGACGCCGGGCAGGAGCACGGAGACGGTGCCGTCCTGGGCGATGTCGACCTTCAGAGCCCCGGACGGGATCGTGATGACCGGGCTCAGGACGTCTCCGTCCCCGGTGACGATGTTGCCCACGTTGTCGCGTTTGAAGGCGCCGTTGCGTGTAAACATGATGGTCCCGTCGGGGCGGGTCACCTGGAAAAACCCCGGCCCGTCGATGGCCAGGTCCAGCTCCCCGTTGGTCTGGCGCATGTTCCCCTGGAGAAACTCCTTGGCGACGGTCAGGGGGCGCACGCCCGTGCCGACCTGCGTGCCGGCCGGAAAGACGCCCACGTTGGATGAGTTCGTGCCGGGCAGTCGCTGGATTTGATAGATCAGGTCCGCAAACTCCGCGCGGCTTCGTTTGAAGGCGGCCGTGTTCACGTTGGCGAGGTTGTTCGCGATCGTGTCAATGTTCAGCTGCTGCCCGGTCATCCCCGTGGCAGCCGTCCACATCGCGCGAATCATCGAAAACCTCCAAGCGCGGAGCGCTGAGCGCTGAGCGAGGAGCGTTTCATGTCATCAGTCGTCTGTCTGTGGCCCCTGCTCATCGTTCCGCGTTCCTCGCTCATCGCTGTTTTTTATGCGCTGCTGCCGATATCCCGAATGGCGACCTCCGCCAAGTGGTCGAAGGTCTGAAGCACCTTTTGCGCCGACTCGTAGACGCGACTCACCTCGATCAGCTTCACCATCTCCTCCATCATATGGACATTGGACTCCTCGAGGTGACCGGATTCGATGGCGGGATCGTCGAGGGGAACGGGCGCGCCGCCGGCGAAGAAGCCCTGGCCGGCCTTCACCAGCTGCGTCGTGTCTTCGAAGGCGACGACCTTGACCGTTCCGATTCTCTTGTTCTCGACATCGAGGCTGCCGTCATGACCGACGGACACCGTGCCGCCGGGGAGCTTGAGCTCCCCCTTCGTGCCCATCACGGGGTAGCCCTGTTCGGTGACGAGCCGGTTGTTCGCATCCAGGTGGAACCTCCCGTTTCTCGTGTGCCGCAGACCGTCCGGCGTCTTGACCTCGAAGAATCCCTCACCCTGGATGGCCAGGTGCAACGGCTCTTGCGTCTCGCGGAGGCGGCCGGTCGAGAAATCCGTCTGGAACCCACGCACCTGCGCGAACACGTAGGGCACGGCGCTGGCTCGGGTGCGGGACGCGGGACCCAGTGGGGACTCCGCCGGGCGCAGCTGCTCGGCGGCGACGCCGGCTCGCGCGAGCAGGGAGCCGAAGAGCGCTTCCTCGCGCTTGAACCCTGTCGTGTTCACATTGGCGGTATTGTGGGCGATCGTGTGCAGACGCTGCTCCTGAACCAGCGCTCCGGACAGAATGGGATAGATGCCTCGATTCATCGTGTGGGTTCCAGGACCTGGTCTGAGAACCAAGCAACCGGTGTGCCATTCCCGCGCGGGCGCGCTTCGACTCGGCCCCGATGAGCGCACGACTTTCTGCAGCCATTTCCCTGTCTTGCGATCGCCTGCGTCTGTCGTCTCTCGCCTGCTGGGATCAACGCCTCGATCCGCTGGGCAAATTATTCCCAGTCGGGGGCGATCGGGGGAAAGAATGATCCCATGGCGAGGGGGGGCAATGATTCGGACGACGAGAGGATACGGCTCACTGGTGGGAGGGAGCGGCAGGCAAGCGTGAGCCCGCCGTCTCCGCGACCGGGGCGACGAAGGATTCGATCTGGATGGGCTGGCCGTGGGACTTCGCGGCGGCCTTGGCTTCGGAGGCCCGGTACAGGAGGTCCTCGGCGGATTTCCCGTCGGTACGACGAAGCGCGATACCGATGCGGGTGTTGATCAGGATCTCCTCGCCCAGCAGCGTCAGGGGGAGGCCGACGGTTTGCCTGATCTTCTCGGCCGTGTGGGTGATCTCATCGATCGACTTGGAGCCTTCGAGGAGCACCCCGAACTCGTCACCGCCCAGTCGTGCCACGGTGTGCGGGCCCCGGAGGCATCCCTTGATCCGCGCCGTCAACACACGCAAGGCTGAGTCCCCACTGGCCGACCCTTTTCGATCGCTCAAGACCTTGACCTGCTCGAGGTCGAGCAAGAGTAGCGCGACCAGCCTCTCCCCGGGCCCGACCCGTGCGAGAGCCTGCTGCAACACATCCTTGAAGAGTCGCATCGTGGGCAGGCCGGTGACGGTATCGTAGTAAGGTTCGTCGGGCTCGTCTGACCCGGCGCTGAATTCGGCGTGGTCACGGGCCGCGTTCGCGTATTCCCGCAACCCCAGCACGGCGAGCACGGCGGCGACGGACACGCTGATGACGGTCCAGAGCAGGGCGGCCGTGTACCCGCCGGGACGGAGGGCGGCCTCGGCGGACAGGGCGACCATGCCCTTGACCCCGGCCAGCACCGCGAAGATGGTGCCGAGGAACAGCGCGGCGGGCAGTGCCATCTTGCGGACAAAATGCGCGGTTCGTCGCCACCGATCCCGCCGTGGACGACCTGCGGCGGGGGGCTCCAACTCCATATCCACGTCGTCGATGTCCCGGTCGTCCATGGTCCGATGGGTCCTGTTGGGGCCGCGTGTGCCGCTCCTCCGCTCGGTTCCTTCGCCAGCCTCGGCGTGGCACACGAATTCCGAGATCGTTTTCGGTCGGGGGGGACGGGAACTGTAGCGTCAACTCGAGCGGGCTGGACAGGAACGCGCTGAAACGAGCAGGATTGACTTGAGGAGAACGCGGACACGTCGGGGTCAGAGAAGCTGCTGGAGCCTCGATTTCAGGCGCAGGATCGCCTTCGTATGGATCTGGCACACACGCGATTCGGTGACGTTCAAGACCGCCCCGATTTCCTTCATCGTCAGTTCCTCATAGTAATAGAGCGTCAGCACGAGGCGTTGTTTTTCCGGCAACTGTTCGATCGCCTGGCCCAGCTCGTGCCGGACGTTTTCGGTGACGACCATGGACAAGGGGTCGGGGTGGGTGGTATCTGCCAACATGCGCAGGATCTTGTGCCCGCTCGGGTCCTGAACGCCCAACTCCTCGAGGCTGATGATCACGGCGCCTTGGGCGTGCAGCATGAAATCGTCCAGCTCTTTGACGGACATCTTGAGCGCCTCGGCGACCTCCCCCTCCTCGGGAGGCCGTCCGAGCCGATTCAGCAGCTCGCTGTGGGTCTTGTGGAGGAGCGTGACGCGTTCGTGCACCGAGCGAGGAATCCAGTCCATCGAGCGGATCTCATCGAGCATAGCGCCGCGGATGCGAAACTCCGCATAGGTCTTGAACTTGGCCTCCCGGGTCGGATCGTACTTCGTCAGCGCGTCCATCAGGCCGATGATGCCGACCGAAATGAGATCCTCCGCGTCGAGGTAGGCGGGCAGACGAAACGCCAGACGGTGGGCCATAGCCCGAATAATCGGGGCGAAGGCCTTGATGACGGATTCGCGATCCAGCCCCTCGATGTTCGAGATATCACCGCCCTTGCGTGTGTCGCGCGCGTAATCGTGCGGCTGTCTCTTGCCCGACAAAGATACCCCCTGTGAGCTCAGACGGACGTCAGACTCCGTGGCCGGAAGAACTGGAGGCTCCCCTTTGGAAGGGACGGGGTTTCCCACTTGGCCACGCCGCGCGCCAACTGGCCGAAGGCTTTGCTCGACGGCGCCTGCGGATAGAGGTCCAGGACGGCGCGCTGCTGACAGACGGCCAGCGGCACGTAGTCGTCCAGTGGGATCCACCCGATGTAGTCGATCGCGACGTTGAGGAACCGGTCCGTGACTCGACACAGCTTCCGGTACACGGCCGCGGCCTGCTCCGGCGAGCGGGCACAGTTCACCAACAGGCGGAATCGAGTCTCGCTGTATTCGCGCGACAACACCTTGATCAGGGCGTAGGCATCGGTCAGGGACGTCGGCTCGGGTGTGGTGAGGACGACGGTCTCCTGGGCGGCGGCCGCGAAGAACAGCACATTGGGTGCAATACCGGCCCCGGTGTCGATGAGGAGGATGTCGGCCTGATCTGAAATCCACTCGATCTCCTCCTGCAGGACGAGGTGCTGCTCCCAGGTCAGGCTGGTCAGATCGAGGCCTCCGGATCCCGCCGGGAGAATCCGGATGCCGTGCGGGCCCGGGAGGATGATGTCCCGGAGCCGCTTGTGCCGTTTCAGGACGTGCTCGAGCGTGAAGGTCGGGGCCAGGCCGAGCAAAACGTCCAGGTTGCCCAGGCCGAGATCGGCATCGAGCACGACCGTGCGCCGGCCGAGCCCGGCGAGCCCGATGGCCAGGTTGGCGACAACGTTCGTTTTCCCCACGCCGCCTTTCCCGCTCGAGACGGCGATCACCTTCACGCCACGGCGCGCGTACGCACGGTCGATCTGGAGCTGATCACGCCTCACCATCGTCGGATCCATTCAGGTGCTCCTTCTTCTGTCGTCGCGTGGTGCGTTCGCTCCGGCACCGTCTCGGACGTCTCCGGCTCGGCTCCGTCGGGCCTCGTCGACAGGCGGCCGGCCGACAGCGTGCCTGCCGCAGCCGCCAGGATCAGGTCCGCGACACGTTCCGGGGTGACGACCTCGAGGTCCTCGGGCACACGCTGTCCCACGCTGAAGTAGGACAGCGGCAGGCCGGTACGCCGCATCAACTCGAACACGCCTCCGAGGAACTGTGTCTCGTCCAGCTTGGTGAACAGCAGCCGGTTGATCGGAATCCCGGCGTAGCGGGCCACGCCTTCCATGAGGTCGCGGTCGCGCGTCGTGGCGGACAGGACCAGGTGCACCTCCGTCGGATGATCCGCGGTCGCGAGCCGCTCGACCTCCTCCGTCCGCTCCTTTTCGTTCGGGCTGCGCCCCGCCGTATCAATCAGGATCAGGTCGGCCTGCCGCCGCCGGTGGATGCAGTCCAGCGCCTCTTGCTGCGTGAGAGCGACGTCCATGGTGACCCCGATGACGGTGGCGTAGGTCCGCAACTGCTCCACCGCAGCCACTCGATACGTGTCCATGGTGATCAGCGAGACACGGCGGCCCTCCCGCAGCCGGTAGTGCGCCGCGAGCTTGGCGATCGTCGTCGTCTTTCCCACGCCGGTCGGCCCGACGAAGAGCACGGATTTTTTCTGCTGCGCCGGGGCGAGCAGCGGACCGCTGACCTGCACGTGACGCGCGAGGGCCCGGTGGAGGAGAGGCCGGAGGGAGGCTTCGCTCTCCGCCCGACCAGCAGGGGTGCGCTGCTGCACGTCGAGCAGGATGGTCCGGACCGTCTGGGGCTCCAGGCCGATGCGCAGGAGGTCGTAGTACGTTTCCCGCAGCCGCGGAGCGACGCCCTCGAGCCATCTGCCCGCATCCTGCCCTCCTGTCTGCAGGAGGATGTCTCTGAGGTCGTGCAGCTCCGCGCGGATCCGGTGCCAGGCGTGCGGCTCGAGCGACGGCGCGCTGTCCCGAGGCTCTCCCGCGTGCTCGGCTGTGCCGTCATGGGGAGCGTTGCACCGGACGCTCTCTGCCGGGCGAGGCGTGTTCGGGCGCTCCCGGGCGGGCGAGGCCGGAGCGGGGCGCCCGTCGGACGGAGGGGGGGCGGACTGGTTCCCCGGGCGGCTCCGTGTCTCGATCAGCGATTCGCGGAGCGCCCGACGAAATTCCGGCGACGTCCCCTCGTCCCGAGGAGTTCGTCGCGACGACGCCTGCGCGACCTGTCGGCGATGGGCGGCCGACGCTCCCCGGAGGTCGGGCTCGATTGCCGCGACAACCTCGACCATCGAGCGTCCAAAGAGGCCGAACAGAGTCCCGCCTTTCCGGATGCGTCTGGTCGACAGGATGACGGCATCCGAGCCGAGCTGCTCCTTGATGGACCGGATCGCGTCCTGCATGGTCAGCGCATGGAATGTCTTGACCTTCATTGGTGTCCCTCCTCAGGGCTTCTCGTCCCCAATACGGACGGTCTCAAAGGCTTTGATCCTTGCCGTGGGGTCCACTTCGGCGATCGACAGCACGGGAACTGTCGTCAGGTAACGCTCCGTCTGCCGGCGCAGGTGCCGGCGCAGGGTCGGCGAGCACAGGATCACCGGCTGCTGCCCCTTGATCATGACGCGCTCGGCGGATTGCTTCAGCGACCCCAGGAGCTTTTGCAGCTGGCCCTGATCGATGGACCAGGTGGCTCCCTGCGACGTCGTCGAGACAAGGTCGGTCAGCTTGCGGTCGAGGCGCGGGTCCAGCGTGACGACTGCGATCGTCCCGTCCGCGCCCTGGTACTGCCGCGTGATGCTCCGCGCGAGCGCCTGCCTCGCCGCCTCGGTGAGCACCTCCGGATCCTTGGTGATCGAGGCCTGGTCCGCGATGGCTTCGAGGACGGTCCGCAGGTCGCGGATCGGGACCCGTTCGCGCAGCAGATTCGCCAGGATCCGTACGACCACCCCGAGCGGCAGCAGATTCGGGATGAGCTCCTCCACGAGCTTTGGATGGGTGCGAGTCAGCTCGTCGAGGAGCGATTGGACCTCTTGCCGTCCCAGCAGCTCGTGGGCGTGGCGCTTGATGATCTCCGACAGGTGCGTGATGATCACCGAGCTCGGATCCACGACCGTATAGCCGGCGGTCTGCGCCTGTTCCCGCCCGTGCTCCGGGATCCACAAGGCCGGCAGACCGAAGGCCGGTTCCTTCGTCGGGATGCCCTGGATCGCATCCGTTTGGGCCGTCCCCGGATTGATGGCGAGGAGGTGCCCGGGCATGATCTCGCTGCGGACCAGCTCCACCCCTTTCAAGAGGATCGCGTACTCGCTGGGCCGCAACTGTAAGTTGTCGCGAATGTGGATCGGGGGAACGAGGAAGCCCATCTCGCCGGCCGTCTGCTTGCGCAGGACCTTGATACGGTCCAGCAGGACTCCCCCCTGGTCGGCGTCGACGAGCCCGATCAGCCCGTACCCAACCTGGATCTCCATGAGATCCAGCGGCTCGAGCTGGGGCAGGGCGTCCGATGGCTTCGCCGCGGGGGTCGGTGCCGCCTCTGCGGCGACTCGCTCGCGCTCCTGCTTGACGAGATGATACGACAAGATGGCGACGAGGCTCCCGAGGATGAGAAACGCGGCGTGGGGAAGGCCGGGCATCAGGCCGAGGAGCAGGAGGATGCCGGCGGCCGTGGCGGTGACCTTGGGGGAGACGAGCACCTGCCGTGTGATCTCCTCGCCCAGGTTCGACTCGGCCGCCGCGCGGGTGACCACCATACCGGCCGCGGTCGAGGTGATGAGCGCCGGCATCTGGGCCACGAGGCCCTCCCCGACCGTCAGGAGCGTGTAGTTCTCGGCCGCGGCCGCCAGCGTCATGTTCTGCTGAAACACGCCGATGAGCAGGCCGCCGACGATGTTGACCAGGATGATGACCACGGCGGCGATCGCGTCCCCGCGGACGAACTTGCTCGCGCCGTCCATGGCGCCGTAGAAATCGGCTTCCTGGGCGATCTCGCGCCGCCGTCGTCGCGCCTCCGTTTCCTCGATGAGCCCGGCGTTCAGATCCGCGTCGATGCTCATCTGTTTGCCGGGCATGGCATCCAAGGTGAACCGGGCCGCGACCTCGGCGATGCGACCGGCGCCCTTCGTGACCACGACGAAATTGATCACCACCAGAATGACGAAGACGACGAGGCCCACCGTATAGTTCCCGCCCATCACGAATTGACCGAAGGACCGAATGACTTCTCCGGCGGCGCCGGGTCCCTCGTTGCCGTGGAGCAGGATGAGACGGGTGGCGGCGATGTTGAGCGACAGGCGCAGGAGGGTCACCACGAGCAGAATGGACGGGAAGACGGAGAAGTCGAGCGGCTTGCGCACCTGCATCCCGACCAGCAGCACCATGATCGACAGCGTGATGCTGAAGGAGAGGAGAAGGTCGATCGCGAAGCGCGGCATCGGCAGCAGCATGATCATGAGGATCCCGACCACCGCCAGGGACATCACGATGTCCGGCTGGCGCATCCACGAGGTCTCCCCGGGCTGCGTCTGCTGCGTCGTCACCGGATTCACGTTCTTATCTCCGTTCCCTCGTGGGTCCGCCTGTCCTTCTTATCGCTTATCGTTCCGCGCTCATCGCTCGATTGTGTGTTGTCCCTTCGCCTTGTAGACGAGGGCCAGGATCTCCGCGACCGCACGGTACAAGTTAGCCGGGATCTCCCGTCCCACATCGACCAGGCGGTACAAGGACCGGGCCACGAACTGATTCTCGACGACCGTGATGCCGTGCTCGGCGGCGATCTGCTTGATGCGCTCGGCCACATAGCCGGCGCCCTTGGCGACGACGACCGGCGCGCCCATCGTGCCGGGCTCGTACCGCAGCGCGACGGCGAGGTGGTATGGGTTCGTGATCACCACATCGGCCTTGGGGACGTTCGCCATCATGCGGTTTCTGGACATTTCCCGCTGCAGGCTGCGGACGCGCGACCGGAGCAAGGGGTCGCCTTCCGTTTCCTTGTGCTCCTGCTTGACCTCGTCTTTCGTCATGCGAAGACTGCGTTCCCACTCGAAGCGCTGGTAGGCGTAGTCCGCGATGGCAATGAGCCCGATCGTCACGCCGATCCAAAGCGCCGCCTTGGTCATCAGGCTGCCGATCGTGACGAGGACGGTCCAGAGGTCGTAGGCCACCAGCGCGGGCAGCAGGGGCAGGTCGTGCCGAACCGCGGCGTAGCCGACCAGGACGATGATGACGACCTTCAACACCGACTTGATCAGCTCGACCAACGAGCGCAGCGAAAACAGCCGTCCGAGACCCTTGATCGGGTTGATGCGGGACGGATCGACCTTGACGCCCTTCCAGATCCATCCGGTTTGCACGAGATAGGATCCTACGCCCACCGCCATCAGGCCGAGCAGCAAGGGGGACACGACGTACACCACGTTGGAGCCGAACTCCAGCATCAGCGCGCGAAACGCGTCCGGTCCGATGTGCGACATCATGGCCGTGGGACCGACGGCGCGCGCGAGCCAGGCGCGCGTGAAGTCGACAAGGTTGACCAGGCTGCCGCCGATGAAGAGGTAGAGCAGCGTCAGGCCGGCCAGGAGGATGGCGGCGGTCGGCACCTCGCGACTGATCGCCACCTGCCCTTTCTCTCGGGCTTCACGTTTGCGCCGTTCCGACGCGCGCTCTGTTCTGTTCTCTCGTTGCTCAGCCATGTCCGAGCTGCCGCAGCAGCAGATCCAGGTTTTCTTCGAGACGGATGAATTCGCTCCGGTACACCTCGGCCGTGAACGGCAGCGAGAGGCCGAGGATCAGAAACCCCGCCGAGATGGTGATCGGGAAGCTCAGCAGGAAGACGTTGATTTGGGACACCGCGCGTCCGAGGACGGCGAGGAGCAGATTGATCAGAAGGATCGTCGCCATCACAGGGGCTGCAACCTTGAGGGCGAGAATGAACACGTTGCGCGAGAGGTGAAGGACGTCGTCCGTCAAGGCGCCCGAGAGGTTGGCGCCGAACGACGGGATGGCCTGGTAGCTGGCGGCGATCGCTTCGACAACCATGAAGTGGGCATTGATGGCGAGAAAGATCATGGACGCCAGGAGCGTTTGATATTGACTGATGATCGGCACCTGTTGTGACGCGGTAGGATCGAAGAGCTGCACCACGCCCAGCCCCATTTGGGTCCCCATCAGCTCACCTGCGAGCTCGATACCCGCGAAGACCAGGCGGATGGCGAGTCCCAGGACCATCCCGATGAGGAATTCGGAGAACAGCCCCCCTGCCAGGATGAGCGGGTCCTGCGGCAAGGGGACGGGGTCGACCAGGGGGAGGAGCGCAAGCGCCAGGACGACGACCAACGCGGCTTTGATCTGCATGGGAACCGAACGGCTCCCGAGCAGCGGGATGCCGGCCAGGATGCCGCCGACTCTCACGAGGAGGACGAGGTAGGCCCCCAGCGGTGGTAATGCGATCGTGATCAGTTGGTTCATCGAGAGACCGTCCGTGTGACGCGATCCCCCTCTCCCTCCCCTCTCCCCCAGCGGGGGAGAGGGCTAGGGTGAGGGGGCAAAGCGAGTGGCATGATTCAACGAGCTTCTGAGACGCCGCGCTAGTGTGCGTAGTTCGGTATCCTAATGAGTATGGACGTGAACAGAGTCACCATGGTGTCCAACATCCACGGTGAAAAGATGAGCGCTGCGACAACGACGGCGATGATCTTGGGCACGAACGTCAGCGTAGCCTCGTTGATTTGCGTCATCGCCTGGAACATGCCGATCACCAGGCCGACCAGCAGGCTCAGGATGAGCATCGGCGACGCCACCATCAGCATCGTCTGTGCGGCTTGTCGACCGACATCGATAACCTGGTCGAACGTCATGAGCGCGCTCCTTGTTCAGGACTGAGGGATGAGGACTGAGGACTGAGGCATGAAAGAAGCGGTGAACCATTGTTGTGCGAGCTCAGGTTCTGCTTCTCAGTCCTCAGCACTCAGTCCTCAGTCCTTTTCCTACTGGAAGCTCTGCACCATGGAGCCGACGAGTAAGTACCACCCGTCGGCCAGCACGAAAAGGATCAATTTGAACGGCAGCGAGATCACGATCGGCGGCAGGAGCATCATGCCCATGGACATGAGCACGCTGGCGACGACCATGTCGATGATGAGAAACGGGACGTAAATCAGGAAGCCGATTTGAAACGCGATGCGGATCTCGCTGAGAATGAACGACGGCACGAGCAGGTGCGTCGGGATGTCGTCGGCGTTCGCCGGGGCGGGGAGATTCGCCAGGCTGACGAACAATTCAAGATCCTTCTCCCGAACCTGTTTCAACATGAACCCGCGAATGGGGACGATGCCGCGGTCCCAGGCCTGCTCGTGCGAGATCTGTTCCGCCAAATACGGCTGCAGCGCGTCCCGGTGCACGCTCTGCCAGACGGGGGCCATCACGAACAGCGTCAGAAACAGCGCGAGGCTGATGAGGACTTGATTCGGCGGGACCTGCTGCGTGCCCATCGCTTGGCGCAAAAACGCCAGCACGATAACGATCCGTGTGAACGAGGTCACCATGATGAAAAACGCCGGGGCGAGTGAGAGCAGCGTCAGGAGAGCGAGGATCTGGATGACCACGGCGATGCGACCCGACCCGGCGCTCTCCCCCAGGTTGATCGAGATGCTCGGTGCCTGACCCAGCGCGACCTCGGCGCAGAGCGACAGGAGAAACAGGACGCCCGCGGGGACGAGGACCCGACGCCGGCCCGGTCGGTTGGACGTCTGCGCTGTCACGGTTGTCCCCTGCCCTTTCGTGGACGAAGCTCGACCGCGGCCTCCGGGACCCGCCGGGGCAATTTCACGTTGGGCCTGGTCGTCGCGCCCACGCCGCCCGCTCGGTGCTCGGGCGGCGGCAACTGGTCGGGCTCTTCTTGGGTGGGGGGATAGGCCGAGACGCGCCAGACCCCCTCGTCCTCGAAGAGCTTGAAGGCGCGGCCCAGCCATTCCAGCCGCCTGGAGGCGAAGGTGGGCTCCCTGTGGCGTGAGGGCTCCCGCTCGCGCCGGTGCGGGGCCAGGAGCTGCTCGACATGATCGGTGTTCTTGATCTGCCCCAGCGCCACCAGGTGCGTGGCCGTGGATCCGACGACGAAGACTTCTCCGGCGACCGATACGACGAAGATGCTCTTGCGAGGCCCGAGGTGCCCCGAGCCCAGGATGCGCACCATCGGAGCCTCACCATGCCCGAGCAGTTGGCCCGGGATCAGACGACGCACGATCATCGTGACCATCACCATCAGGCTCAGCACCACCGCAAGGGCGGACACCATTCGTATGAGTGATTCGCCTATTTCCATCACACACCGGCAGGACTGAGGCATGAGGACTGAGGACTGAGCAAGAAATCCCGGATGACTTCTGTCGTCCTCTCAGTCCTCAGCACTCAGTCCTCAGTCCTGCTAGTTGAGTTGCTGCACCCGTTCGACCGTGTTGACCACGTCGGTGAGGCGGATGCCGAACTTCTCGTTGACGACCACGACTTCACCGCGGGCGACCAGCCGTTGGTTCACGAGAACGTCGAGCGGCTCACCGGCCAGCTTTTCCAGCTCCACGACGGATCCTTGCCCCAGTTGCAACAGGTCGCGAATGAGCATCTTGGCCGATCCCAGTTGCACGGAGACGGTCATCGGAATATCGAGGATCATGTCCAGGTTGCGGCCCTCCCCGCTCTCGCCCCCCGGATCCTGTTTCAGGACCTGGGGAGGCTGGGCCGCGGCCGACGCCTCCGGCTGGCCGGACGCGGGCTGTTGCTGGGAGGCGTCGCTGTTCGCCATTCACATTCTCCTTTGTGACGGTCTGCGCGTTATGCGAGGACGCGCGTGACGCGGAAGGCCTGGCTGCCCTTCAAGACGCCCGCGCTCCCCTCGAACTTGAGGTGGCCCTCGACGAGGCAGTGGACGAGGCTCCCGGGACTTTGGTCGAGCAAAATCACGTCGCCCGGCGCGAAGTTGAGCACCTCGCGGACCCGTGCCTTGGCGGTTCCGAGTTGGACCGTCAACCGCAGGGGACAATCCTTCAAGGCCTCTGCGAACCGCCGTGACCAGCTGGAGTCCTGCTCGACGTGATCCGACACGAGACCGGAGTACAGCTTTTCCTTGATGGGCTCCAGCATGGCGTAGGGGTAGATCAGAAACATCTCCCGGACAGCCTCTCCCAGTTGCACTTGGAAGGTCGTGACAACGACGATCTCGGAACCGGAGACGATCATGGAGAACTGGGGATTGCTTTCCGAACGGAGGTGCTCGATTCTCACCGGCTGGACCGACCGCCATGCGACCTCCAACTCCTTCAAAGCCTGGCCGATGATCGGCTTGAGGATGCGGAGCTGAATCGGGGTGAATTCGCGTCCCTCGGGCTTGACGTGCGTCTGCCCGTACCCGCCGAAAAAGTGATCGACGATCAGGTACACGAGCATCGCGTCCATGACGATCAGCGCGTTGCCCCGCAGTGGTGGCATGCTGAACACGTTGAGCGACGAGGGAAGGGGAACTTTTTTCATCACCTCCCCGAACTTGGTGATCTGCGTCGAGACCACGCTGAAGTCCACCTCGCAGCGCAGGGCCGTCGTCCAAGAGATGGCCTGCCTGCGGATGAATCGGTCGTGGACCATTTCCAGGGTCGGCATGCGGCCGCGGATGATGCGCTCCTGATGCAGCAGGCTGTAGGACTGGGCGCCTTCGGGCGCCTCCTTGGCGTTGGTGTCGACCTCGCCCGCGACGACTCCCTTGAGTAGGGCATCGACCTCATCTTGAGAGAGTATCTTGTCACTCATGTTGATACCGTCATTCGTGAGGCGTGAGGCCCTTCGGCAATGCTCAGGGCAGGCGTCAGGCGTGAGGGGTGAGAAATAGTCTTTCTTCTCGCCTTACCCCTTATGCCTCACGCCTGACGTCCTGCTTCACTGGATCACGAATTCTGTAAAGTACGTGTTCTTGACGATGGGGCGTGGCATGAGCGCGTTGACGCGCCGCGTGATTTCCTCGCGGAGGTTCAGCTTGCCTTCCGGTGAGCGGATCTCGATCGATTCCTTGCTCGACAGCAAGACGAGGATGGCGTCCCGGATCGGTGCCATGCGTGCGTGGAGGCGCGCTTCCGTTTCGGGCGTCTCGATGGCGACGCTGAGGCCGAGCTTCAAATACCGGACATCGGGTTGATCGGCCAGGTTCACGATGAAGGGCTCCAGGGCGATGATGATCTCGGGCTTTCCCGTCGCGCCTCCGCCTCCCGGACCGCGTTCCTGGCCGGTCGTGCTGGTCTGCCCGCCCTGGGCCGGTGGACCGTCGATGGACTGCGGCTTGATCACGAAGAAATAGAAGGCCGCCATGCCACCGAGCCCGACGACGAGCGCCACGACAGCGGATAGGATGAGCACCTTGATCGGCATCCCCGTTGCCGCCGGTACCTGGGTCTGCGCCTCTGCTTCCTCTGCCATGGATTTCCCTTTCGATGAGCGGATCCGTCAGCGATCCGTCGAGTGTTGCAATGGGCATACCACCGCAAGATCGACCTGCGCCCACCGTCCACAGGCGGATTCGGCACATCAGACGGGGGGAATGAGCCGGAGGAGGACGGTGTGTCCTGCAGGGACGCGGTGGTGCTCGCCATCCGATTGACGTCGTCAGAACGATGACGGTGTGGAAGCTGTGGGGCGACAGCCGGCAGACGGGACCGCGTCACGCAGAGATCGGGACGGTGCGGCCGGCGGGATTCACGCCCGCCGGCCCTGTGGGAGGAGGAGCGATCTCGCGTTATCGCCTGAGGTTGACCAGCTCCTGAAGAATCTCGTCCGTCGTCGTGATCACCCGGGAGTTGGCTTGAAACCCTCGCTGGGCGGCGATCATGTCGATGAAGCTTTCCCCGAGGTCGACGTTGGAGAGCTCGAGCGAGTTTGCGAGGACGCGGCCCAACCCCGTTGTCTCCGGGGCTCCGATGATGGCCGCACCGGATGATCCGGACTCGGCGAAGACGTTGCGCCCCAGCCGGGACAGTCCGACGGGGTCGGGAAACCGTGCCAGCGCCACCTGGGCCAGCGCGCGGACCTGTCCGTTGGTGAATCGGCCGCTGATGATCCCGTCCGTGTCCACCGAGAAGGCCTGGAGGGTGCCCGCGGCGAAGCCGTCCTGCGTCTGGGACACGAGAGCGGAGGGGGAGCCGAATTGTGTGGTGCCGTCCAGCCCCGTGCCGCCGTCCGTCGTGACGCTGGTACCGAGGTTGTAGGCGATGAGCTGGTCCGCCGTTGCGCCGAGGAAGTCGATCTGCGCCTGTCCCGCGACCGCTCCGGCCGTGCCGGCCGCCGTCCCGTCGTCGAAGCGCAGCACGACGCTTTCTCGGTCCAGGGCGCCCGCTGTGGTGAACGTCGCCAGGCCCGCTCCCACGCGGACGATGCCCAGCGAGGTGTCGATGTTCGCGGCGTTGTAATTCGCGACCGCGATCTCGCTCGAATTGGCGGCGATGTTGTAGTTCCAGGTATTGGCGCCGATCTTGGTGAAGTAGATGGTCAGCAGGTGTGCGTTGCCGAGCGAGTCGAAGACCGTCTGCGAGGTCGCGAAATTCGACGTGTTGTTCGGGTTGGACAACTGGAACGACGTGCCGGTCGTCTGGATACCCGTTCCCGAGATCACGTTCAGATTCGCTGCCAGGGTGTCGCCGCCGTTGGCCGTGACGACCAGGTCACCGTTGGTCCCCGTGAGATTCGGTGCGCCGGCCACCCCGGACCTGAAGGTAAAGATGTTGGTCGTCGCGTTCAACGAAGCGGTGAATCCCGAGTAGGCTGCAGCCAATTCCGGAGTTGCCGGGGTCAGGGCCCGGACGGCGTTCTGGATGGCTGTGGCCAGCGCAGCTCCGGTCAAGCCGTTCGCGACGGTCACCGTCTGCGCCCCGTCGCCGTTCAGGTTGATATCGAATGAGTTGTTGCCGCCGGCTGTGGTCGTGACGGAGGCCGCGTTGCCGACGACGGCACCATTGACGCCAGTGGTGAGATCCTGCGAGTTCAGGTTCGCGGCGAGGAACGAGTTGGCCGTGGCCTGAGGAGGGGCGATGGTCGTGGGAAGCGAGATGTCACCAATGGTGCCGGTGATCGTTCCGGTCGGGCCAGCCTGGAACCCACGCAGGCGGAAGCCGCTCGGGTCGACGACGATGCTGGTGTCGTCCAGCCGAAACTGGCCGGCACGCGAATAGAACGTTGCGCCCGAGTTGTCCTGGACGATGAAAAAGCCGTTCCCGTCGATGGCCATGTCCAGGACGTTGGTGGAGGTGCTCAGCGAGCCTTGGGAGAAGTTCCCCTGCACGGCGGTGAGCGCGACTCCGATGCCGGCCTGGATGGCGCCCGAGCCGCCGGAGATGGACGAGCTGATGAGATCGGCAAAGGTGGCGCGGCTGCCCTTGAAGCCGACCGTGCTGAGGTTCGCGATGTTGTTGCCGATCACCGAGAGCGCGTTTCCGTTGGCGTTCAGGCCGCTCACCCCGGTAAACAATGACGATGGAATCCCCATAGTGCTCCTCCTTCGTTTGCAGTCGCTGTGTCGAGCCGTTCAGTGAGCTCAGAGCAGGTCGATGACGAAACTCGGGTCCAGGACGTCGTCGCCAATCAGAAGCAAGGGCTGCCCCTGCTCCACGCGCAGGCCGGTCACCGTCAGCACGGATGACGCGCTCGTGTCCACGCTCTCCCCGGAGGTATCGATGGTCGTGAGTGCGTACCGGTAGATGCCGGCCGGCATAGGAACGCCGTTCTGGTCCTTTCCGTCCCACTCCACCTGATGGGCGCCGCTTACTTGCGGCCCGAGCTCGAGCGTGCGGATCGTGCTGCCGGTGCTGTCCTGGATCGTGATGCGGGTGGACTGGGCGTCGACCGCCAGATTGTACGACAGCGGAACAGGGTCGGATTCGAGCTGGATGACGGCGCCGTTGATGCGCACCTGCCGACCGACCAGAGGCAGCATGCTGAAGCGGAGCGCTTCGGCCTGGGCCGTGTTGGCCTCCTCCAGGAGCCGGACCTGCTTCGCGCTCTGCTCCAGCTCCGAGAACTGCGCCAGCTCGGCCACGAAGGCCGCATTGTCGATCGGCTGGAGGGGGTCTTGATTTTGGAGCTGCGTCACCAGCAGCCGGAGAAAATCATCCTGCCCCAGCTCTCGCGGGCCGGGCACCTGCGCCGAGGCCGTCGAATCGATGCCGAGAATGTCGTTGATCGGTTCCATGGATCACCCTCAAACTTATGTCAGGCCTGGCCAACCATCTTCCCTCTCCCTCCGCACACTCTGTAGCTGCAGCATCTTATGCTGCCCGAGACTACCGCTTCTGCAGCCCTCGATTGGCTCCGATGAGCCTCGGGCGCCATGAGATGGCGCGGCTACAGGAAACCCACTCTTTCTCCCTCTTGCATTACGCGACGAGATGCAAACTGCGCTCGGGCTCCCCATCGGGAGTCCGGCGCGTCGACGAATCTCCCGGCTGGTCGTCGGGAGCTCTGCGGCCCTCATGTGGCCGATCCTGGGCGGCATGGAAGCTTGAATCGTGGCCAGCCTGCCCGTGCCCATGCCGGTCGACCAGCACCCGGAACTGCCCCATGTCCATGCCGGCGGAGTTGAGCGCCGTCTCGAGCTGCCCTTGCCGCGCCATCAAGTACTGGCCGAGGTCCGTGTGCTCGGTCGTCACGTGTGCGTGGACGGTCTGGTTGGCGAGGACGACCCGCATGCGGACTGCGCCCAGGTCGACCGGGCGCAGCTCGATGAGCAAGGACTGAACGCCTCCCGGGCCTCCCGGCTCCGGACCGGTCGCGTGCGCGGCGGTGACGACGGGCTGAACCGGGGTCGAGGGCGACACAGCGGGTTGCGCGGGAGATCCGCTGGACCCCGGCGAGCCGAGCGCGGCCTGGAGGGGCGCGGGGGATGCCTGTCCTGTCGCTCGTGCCCCTTCTGCCGGGCCGCGGTCGCTGTGCACGGCCGACTCAATGTCGTTGAGGAACGTCCGGTCCTGCCTGCCGGCGACCGTGGAGGGTCGACGCTGCTCCCGTGCCTGATCTCCCAGCGCGCCCTCCTCATCGTTTGGAGGGTCGGCATCGAAGGCGGAGGGCTGGACGCTGTGATTCGTGGGGCCCTCGCCGCGGCCCGTGTGCAGGGCGTCGCCGCGCACGAGGGTCGAGCGGGAGCCGGTCTCTTCGCGTGCCGGCGCCGCCAACGCGCTTGTCACCTGGTCCTGCCGCTGAGGCGTTCTCGTGACGGGCTCCAAGACGGCGTCCGGAGCGTCGGCTGAAGGGAGGGCAGATGTCGGCGGCTGGGGAGAGCCTGGCTCCAAGGCAGGTCCAGCGTGCCCGGACCCGGGACGAACAGAGGTGTCGGCGAGAACGGAGCTTGCCGTGGCCTGCGCGGGTGTCGGCTGATCGATCGGCCGGCTGTCGGCGGGCCGCACCCCGGTCACCGTCGAGGCCGGCTGGGCGGTCACGGAAGGGTCGGTCGGACCAGGAACCGAGGCCGCCGCGTCGGAATTCGGATCGGACGGGAGAGCGGTCGAGAAGGGGCCGTGCCGTCCTGTCGCATTGATCCCGGCCGCATGCGGGTCCTGCTCGATGAGCGCATCGGCCGCCGGCAGCAGCGGGTCCTGCCCCACTCCTCCCTCCTGTTCGGCGTTCACGTGGCCCAACAGGGTGCGTGAAGGTCCGGCGAGGGCCTGATCGAGGCGATCCTTGAACGCGGGCGTCTGGTCACCGACCCTCGACGCCCGCGGCTCGGAGACGCGCCCGGACGTCGTGGCCGCGGCGCCTAGCTGCTGGGGATCGAGGAATGGAATCGCGTCCATGGTGCGTTGGCCTCGTGATGACCCAGACCGGTCGGTCCGGGACAGGAATCCGGATTACAACACCCGTGCCAGCGAGGACGCTGCAAGGTCTCGTGATTTTTCAGTGACTTCGGATGTGAGGTGGCGTGGGCCGGTGAGGAGGGCGGCAAAAGCTGCAGGCAGTCGGCAAGAAAATCGCGTTCCAGGTTTCAGGTTCCAAGTCCCACGGCACCAAGAGGGCGTCCCACGTGCCAAGTGCCGGGTTCCAGGAGGCAACTTCCGATCGACAGCAGCGATCTTGGAACCAGGAACCAGGAACCATTCCTGTACCCTGGAACGATTCCCGATGGACGAATCTTACTGCGACAAGTACTGTTCGGTGAGCTTGGCGGCCTTGTCGGCGTTGACTTGCGCCAGGATGTTGCCCGCCGCGCGGGACTTGAGCAGTTGAAGGACTTTGAGGGCGGTCTTCGTCGGCAGCTTCTCGATCCGGGCGGCCGCCTCCTCGGGGGGCATGGCCTCGTAGATTTTGGCCACCTGCTTGATGCGGTCCTGTGCGGCCTGATCCTCGACCTCGAGGCGCTTCTTTTTCTGGGCAAGGCGCTGCTGCGCGTCAGCCTGGCGTTTCCCCTTGGCGGCCTCCAGCTTCTTTCGGGCCCCGGAGGCTTCCTTGGCGGCCCGCTTGTGTTGCTCGATCAGCCCCTGGATCTGCTCTTTCACCGCGGTCAGCCTGCCTTGCTCGGCCGCCAGGGCCTCTTCCCGTTCGTCGAGCGCCTTCCGGCGCTGGTCGAGCATGTGTAAAATCTCACGCGGTGCGCGGAGGGCCGGGCCTTGCTGCCCCGCTTCCGGCTCCGCGGACAGTTCCGCCGGCGCCGGTTGCGAGGCCGGGGCCTGGGCGATCGCCGCATCGATGATGTGGGGGCCGCTCGTGACCGAGTTCTCTCCACGCGGACGCCCGTGAAAAGGTCCCCACAGGCCGAGCAGCAACAGCAGCACGAGAGCCGCGCCCGTCGCCTTTCGCCAGGCCCCGGTCGGGGAAGGTGGCCGGCGGCCAGTGGCAGGCGCGCGGCCGGACCCGCTGCTGCGGCCCCGTGCGGCCCGTCTTGGATCCAGGCCCGGCATTGTCAAGCGCTGCTCCCTCCCCGCCCCGCGCAAGGGGCGCAGGCTATGCTTCAACCAGGTCATGCCTTCTGCCGTGCCTGCAGTTCGGCGACGTAGCGCCGCGCGGCCGCCTCATCCATCGCCTGCTGCTCGCGCCGGAGGTCGAGCTGCCGTTGGCGGCGCTGCTGGCGTTGCCACAGCAGATCCATCCGCTTGGTCTCCCGCGCCGCGGCGAGCACTTCCGCCCGTTTCTGCTCCGCCCGCTCCTGCGCGCGGGCGATGAACTCATCCTCCCGCTCGATCTGCAGCGCGAGCTCCTCGAAGCGCGCATACCGCGCGACGGTCTCGTCCGGCGAGAGTCCGTTTGCCATGTCATCTAGGTAGCGCTGCACGTCGTGGTCGACGAGGGCCACCACGCGGCGGCGGACCTCTTCCGCTTCGGTCGTCTCGCGCTGGATCAGCGCAAGCTCCGCCCTCAGCGACTCCTCGATTTGCGCGTGGTACCGCCGCAGCACCCGCAGGTTCATGTGGCAGCCTCGGCGAGCTTGAGCAGGGCCTCGTGGCAGGTCGCCATGGGGCAATGTTCTTCGGTCCCCTGCCGGAGATAGGTGTTGATGGCGTCCATCAGCTTGACGGCCCGGTCGAGCTTTGCGTTGACACCAGGCTTGTAGGCGCCCAGGGTGATCAGGTCTTCGTTGCGCTGGTAGATGGCCAGCAGCTCCGTCACGGTGCGTGCGGCCGCGAGGTGCTGCGGGGTCACGACGTCGCGCATGACGCGGCTGGTGCTCTGCAGGACGTCGATGGCCGGGAAATGGTTCCGGGCGGCGAGGTCCCGTGAGAGCACGATGTGGCCGTCGAGAATCGCCCGGACGGCGTCGGCGATGGGATCCGACAGATCGTCCCCTTCCACCAGGATGGTGTAGAGGCCCGTGATCGCGCCAGGCCCGGCGCAGGTCCCCGCCCGCTCCAGGATCTTGGGAAGAAACGTGAACACCGACGGCGTGTATCCCTTGGTCGCCGGCGGCTCCCCGATGGCCAATCCGATCTCCCGCTGCCCATGGGCCAGCCGTGTCAGGGAATCCAGCAGCAGCAAGACGGTCTTCCCGGCATCGCGGAAGAACTCGGCGATGGTGGTGGCCAGGAGGGCCCCCCGGATGCGGACCAGCGGCGGCTGGTCGGAGGTCGCCACGACCACGACGGAGCGTTTCAGGGCGTCGGCCCGGATGTCCCGCTCCAGGAACTCCTTGACCTCGCGCCCGCGCTCGCCGATGAGCGCGATGACGTTGATGTCGGCGACGGTGTTGCGGCTCGCCATGCCGAGGAGGATGCTCTTGCCCACACCGGAGCCGGCGAAGATGCCGAGCTTCTGCCCCTGCCCGCAGGTCAGAAACCCGTTGATGGCCCGGATGCCGACGTCCAGCGGCGCCTTGATCCGCTTGCGCTGGAGCGGGTTCAGGTATCGGCCGTGCAACGGGTAGACCGTGGTCGCCTGGATCGGCCCCTTGCCGTCGAGCGGCTCACCGAGGCCGTCCAGCACGCGGCCGAGCAGCTCCGGGCCGACGGCGACGGAGGCGGGCCGGCCCTTCACGAGGAGACGGCTGTTCGGCCCGATGCCGCGTATGTCGCCCAGCGGCATCAATAAGATGCGGTCTCCTCGAAAGCCGACGACCTCGGCGAGGACGCTGCCCGACTGATTTTCCCGGGTCACTTCACAGAGCTCGCCGATCGACGTGACCGGTCCGTAGCCCTCGAGGACGATGCCCGTGGCCTGGACGATCCGCCCCTCGACGAGGACGGGATCAAAATCGGCAAAGAGGCTAGCGTGATTCACGAAGCGATCGCCGCTTCAGGGCCTCGCCCAAACGGACCAGTTGCGCTTCGAGTGTCGCGTCCACGACCCGGGTCGCCGTTTCGACCCGGCAGCCTCCCGCCGATACGGAGGGATCGGGCTCGATCCGCAGGTTCGCCGGTGGGTCGGCCTCCTGGTTGAGCTGATCACGAACTTGCTCGAGGGCGGGCACGTCCTGGGGGTGGGCTCTGATGGTGACCAGGGCGCCGTCCTGCCATTGATCCTTGATGCGGGTGAGGGCGTCTCGGACCAGCGAGGCGATGAGCTCCTGCTTCTCCGCCGCGGCCTCGTGCACGACCTTGGTGGCGATCTCGAAGGCCAACGTCGCACTTTGCGATTCAATGCGCTCGCTCAAGCCTCGCGCGGTACGTTCCACCTCCCGGAGGGCATTGGCCAACAAGGTCTGCTCCTTCGCGCGCTGGGCCGCAAAGCCGGCTTGCGCGCGGCGCTCTCCCTCCTTCAGTCCTCGGTCGTACTCCGTCCGGCCCCGGCCGGACGCCTTGGGGTCGAGCTCGTCGGGCTCGAAATCGCGCACCCGCACCCCGCCGCCCTTGAGGACCGTCTTCTTCAACAACGCGTTTTCCTGCTTGAGGAATTGCATCTCCAGTTGCCTCTTGATGGTGAGCAGCACCACTTCCGGTTGAAAGGGTTTGGTGAGGAATTCCGCGGCGCCGCTTCGGATGGCGCGGACGGCGTGGTCGACGGTCCCGTAGCCGGTGATGACGATGCCTGCCATTCTCGGATCCAGGCGGGTCAATTTCTCGAGCAGCTCGATGCCATCCGCATCCGGCAGCCGCAAGTCAATCAGCGCGATATTGTACGTCACGCCACGTACCGCGAGCAGCGCTTCCTCTCCCGTCCCCACGCTGGTCACGAAATATCGTTCCATCACCAGCAGGTTGACCAGCTCCTGTCGGATGACCGGGTCGTCGTCGACCACGAGCAGCGTGGGGGGCAGGCAGCCGGGCCTGAATTCCGAACGGGTGTCGTCCTCGGACTGGCGAGGTTGCTCGCTTCGTGGGGTGGACCCGTCCCGGGGTTTGCCGGCGGGGGAAGATTTGGCAGGGCTCATATCAGCTCCTCACCCCCGCCGCCGATGACGACTCGCCCTTCCTCTTCGAGCTTGCGGCAGGTTTTCAGGATGTTTTGTTGGGCGCGCTCGACGTCGCTCAGCTTGGCGGGCCCGCGGGCCTCCATGTCCTCCCGGATCATCTCGGCCGCGCGCCGGGACATGTTCCGGAAGATCTTGTCCCGCACGTCCGGGCCGGCGGCCTTGAGCGCGAGCGGCAGGTCCTCCTTGCTGACCTCTTTGAGGATCTCCTGCATGCCGCGATCGTCGAGCTTCACCAGGTCGTCGAAGACGAACATCAAGGAACGGATGGCCTCCGCCAGGGCGGGATTGCGCTCGGTGAGGCTGGACATGATCGTGCCTTCGGTAGTCTTGTCCAGACGGGCGAGGATGTCCGCGATGACCTTGGGCCCCATCACGTTCATGGCTTTCGCGGTGGTCGCTCCCGCCAGCGATTCCTGCAGGGATTCGCTCAACCCGGAGAGCACCTCCGGCGCCACCTCCTCCATCGTGGCGAGCCGGAGCGCGACGTCGGTCTGGAGGTGTTCCGGGAGGGCGGCGAGCACCTGACTGCTCGGCTCGGAATCCAATTGTGACAGCACCACCGCGATCGTTTGCGGGTGCTCGTTCTTCATCAGGTTGGCGACCGTCTTGGAGTCGAGCCACTTGAGCGCCTCGATACCCGGGTAGCTCATCGTGGTCAAGCTGTCCATGATGCGCGAGGCCTTTTCATTCCCCAGGGCCTTGTTGAGAATGGCCTTGATGTACTGCTTGCCTTCGAACCCGATGTCCCCGCCCTGGGCCGCGCCGCCGAATTCCTTGAGCACCTCCGTCTCTTCTTCGGCGGAGATGTTGGACACGTTCGCCATGTGGGAGCCGATCTTGCGGATGTCCTTTGGATCCAGATGGCGCATGACTTCGGCGGCGGCGTCCTCCCCGATGGCACGGAGCAGGATCGCCGCCTTCTCCTCGCCGCTGAGCCTGCCCTTCGTGCTCGCCATCTCGAATCAGGCGTTGCCCTTGAGCCATTGTTTCACGACGAGCGCGGTGGACTGAGGGTCCGTGCGGGCGGATTCCAGAACCCGTGCCCGCGGCATCTGGCCCATGGCCGCCTCCACGTCGCCGACGGACGCGGG
>JBFKNO010000002.1:0-34627 GCA_041629275.1 Nitrospiraceae bacterium | reverse complement strand
AGCGGTTCCTCGCCCTGGGCGCCGTCGACGGCTCGCACCGCGTCGGGTTCAACATGACCGCGCTGGCCTTGCGGGAGTCCGGGCATGCCAACGCCGTGAGTCGCGAGCACGGGCGCGTGTCCCGGCAGATGTGGCAGACGCTCTGGCCCGACACGCCGGAGGACCGCATCCCCATCCGCTCCGTGACGAACGGCATCCACGCCCCGACCTGGGTCGCCGGAGAATTTTACCACCTCTACTGCAAGCATCTGGGCCCGGATTGGGTCTCACGGGCCGACGATCCGGCGCTCTGGCACCGTGTGTCGGAGATCCCCGATCAGGAGATTTGGACCATTCGCCTCGAGCTGAAGCGCAAGCTGCGCCGGCTCATGCGTGAGCGTGCCCGTGCCCGATGGATGAGGCGCCCGGACGAATGGCAGCAAGTGCTCGCCGAGGGCGTGTTGCTCGATCCCGAGGCGCTCACGATCGGGTTTGCGCGACGGTTTGCCACCTACAAGCGTGCCACCCTGGTGTTCAGCAGTCTCGAACGCCTCAAGCGCCTCCTGCTCGATCCGTGGCGCCCGGTGCAGATCGTGTTCGCCGGCAAGGCTCACCCCGCCGACGACCCGGGGCGAGAATTCATTCATCAGGTGTACCGTCATTGTAAGGACCATGCCCTCGGAGGCCGGATCGCCTTTCTCGAGGATTATGACATGCACGTCGCCAAGCACGTCGTCCAGGGCGTCGACGTCTGGCTGAACACGCCGCGGCAGCCGCTGGAAGCCTGCGGTACGAGCGGGCAGAAGGCGGCGCTCAACGGTGTTGCGAATCTCAGCATTCTGGACGGATGGTGGCGGGAGGGGTACGATGGCGCCAACGGCTGGGCCATCCCCAGCCTGACCGACCTGGACGACCCACACGCACAAGACGCCCACGACGCGGACCACATCTACCGCATCATCGAGGAACAGATCGTCCCGCTCTACTACGCCCGCGATCGCGACGGCGTCCCGCGTGGATGGGTCGAGGTCATCAAGGACACCATCCGCACGACCGTTCCCCAGTTCTGCGCCCGACGCATGGTGAAAGAATACGTGGACCTGATGTATGCGCCCGCCGTCTCGCAGGACGGCAGGGGGTCCTGCGCGCAGTGAGCCCGACGAGACAGGGATGTCTTTACGTAGCCGCCGGCCTCGGTGTGGGCCTGTTGACCTGCTTGCCTCCCGCCGAGGCCGCGCCCGAGGGTCCGCTCCGGACGGCCCGCTCCGTGGACACATCCGCCGGGCCCACGTTGGAACGCCAGGCCAAGGCTGCCTACGAGGGGGCCCGGTACGACGCCGTGCTGCAGCTCCTCGAGGGCCTGGCACCCGACGCAGCCGCCTCGCCCACCTTGCTCGAGCTCGGCGTCCGGAGCTCGATACATCTCGGCAAGCCGTCGCTGGCGCTTCGCACCTACCACCGCCTTGTCTCGCAGCGGGGGCGGGAGCAGAACGCGCTGCTGCGTGAGATTTCGCTCTCGTTCCTGACCAGTCATCTACACGATCCCGAGGAATACCTGCGCGTCATCGCCCTGACCGGGCTCGCCGACCTTTCCGATCGCGCGATCCGTCCCCTGCTCGAGGATGGGCTGCTGGATCCGTCGGTCATGGTCCGGGCCCGGGCCGCAGAGGCGATCGGGCGCGCGGCCGCGGCGGCCGATTCAGACGGATTGCGTCGGGCGCTGGATGATTCCGCCCCCCCGGTCCGCATCGCCGCGATGAACGCCCTCGCCGAGGCCGGAGTCGAGGACATCCGTCCGAGGCTGGTGCGGATCGCGCGCTCCGGCGAAGGCGCCGAGCACGTCTTTGCCTTGGCCGCCCTCGCCAAGCTCGGGAGCAAGACGGCCTTGCAGGAGATCATGGGAGCGGCCACGCTGCCGGATCCGGACCTCCGCATGGCCGCCATCGGCGTCTTGGGACGCCTCAAAGAGCCCTCGACCTTCGGGGTCCTGAGTCAATCCGTCTACGACCCCGACCCCGCCGTGCGCAGCTTTGCCGCAGGGGCGCTGGGTGAGTTCGGTGATCCAAAGGGCATCTCCTTCTTGATCCACGCGCTCGGCGATGAGAGCGTGCACGTCCGGCGTGTCGCGGCCGCGAGCACGGGCCGCCTCCACGCCAAGGGGGCAGACACCTTGCTGTGGCCGCTCACGCGTGACCCCGCGCCCCTGGTCCGGGTCGGCGCCGTGGAGGGGCTGCTGCGCATGGGGGATCAAGAGGCCCTCCTGCTCGCGACCGATCTGTCCCGACATCCGGACCCGGCCGTGCGCGCGGCCATCGCCGAGGCGCTCCGGGTCACGGCGGACGGGCAGGCCCTTTCGCTCCTGGAGACCCTGCTTCATGACCCGCACCCGCAGCCGAGGCTGGCAGCCGCACGTTCACTGGGCAGGACGAATCGGCCGGAAGTCATTCCCCTGCTGAGGGAGAGCTTGATGGACTCGGAGCCCGCGGTCCGCATCGCCGCGGCGGGCAGCCTGGCGCGCCGCCTGTCCTAGCCCGGATGATTCACGAGGCGTGAATCATCCGCCCTCCGGGCTTCGACTCGGCCCCGCAGAAGCAGGGCCTCGCTCAGGGCAAGCCGGATACTAAGCCGAAAAGGAGGAGACCATGCTGAGACTGCTCGGTCTGCTCGTAATGCTGTCGCTCTCGTTCAGCCTGGGGTACTACGCGGGCCACAACGGGGTCAGGACTTTGCAGGAGGCCGCCGCCGACTTGTCGCGCGACGCCTTCGACAAGGCGTTGGGCATGGGCGTGAATCGCGACCTGCAGTGGCGGCAGGAACTGGTCGACGCCAAAGCAAGCCTGGTGGAGGCGAAATCGGAGATGATGGAGCGAAACTACGGCAGCGCGGGACGCGAGCTGACGAAGGCACTGGACGCGGTACAGGCCGCCGGACGCGTGGAGGGCGAGGCCGGGCGCGCCGACGCGGCGCGCAGGGTGGCGTCGAAGATTCGTGATGCCAAGATCAGAATAACGGCGGGAAAAACCGTGCCCCGGTCACGGCTCGACGAGATCGAGCGGGATCTGGATACGCTCCTGGCCCGCTGACGGCGCCCGGGCGTCGATCAGGCGGTCGCAGCCTCGGGCCGCTTCTTCCAGCCGGCGATCATCCGCTCCGCCCGCATCCGCACGACCTCGTCCGGATCCTTCAGCAATGCCTTGATCGCGTCTTTTCCGCGATCATCGTGAATCGCCTCGATGGCTGCCGCCGCCTGGATGCGCGTGAACCAATCCTTGTCCTGCAGCATCTCGATCAAGGCGTCCAGCGCGGACGGATCCTGGATTCTGCCAAGGGCAATGACCGCCTGCTTCCGGACCACCTCATCCTTGTCCTTCAAGGCCGCGAGCAGCTTTTCCACGGCGGGCTGCCCAAGCTCCACGAGCGCATCCGTCGCAAACTCCTTGAACTCGTCGCTGCGCAGCTGCTGGACCAGCGGATCCAGGACACGTTCGTCCTTGATCTTCCCCATGGCGGCCATCGCGTAGCGCCGGATATCCCAGTCACGGAGCAGCCGGAGGAGGCCGTCCACCGCGGGCGATCCGATGTGGCCGCAGGCTTCGATGGCCACCTCGCGAACCTGCCAGTCCCCGTCGCGAAGCGCGCGGAGCACCGGCGCGACGCACCGCTCGTCGCCCATCTCGCCCAGCGTGATGACCGCTTCGCGTCGCACGACCCAGTCCGAGTCCTGAAGGAGATCGATCTGGATCTCGATCTCGTCTTTGACCCGCTCTTCCTCGAGGACAGCTTCCTCTTCGCCCTCGGGGGCTCCCTCGACGGCTTCGCCTTCCTCCGCCGTGCCCGCCGATGCCTCGGTCAGCTCGTCGGAAACCTGGTCGACGAGATCCTCGCCCACGTCCTCCGGCTCCACGGCGCCGTCCGGCGGCAGGTCGGCCTTCGCGTCATGACTCGTCTGATCTTTTTCGATTTCGTCGCTCATGCGTCCTTCCTCATGCTGGTGCGCATTGGCTCGGTTCGGGCGCCGCTAGAGCCTGACCCCCGTTTCCTGATCCCTGCGCTAGCCTGTGCTTACCCGGCAGGTGCCGGTTGGTCACCGCTCTCGACCTTCTTGGGTGCGGCCTGTCGCCGCCTCACCGCCAGCCGACGCCCCTTGCGCTGAGCCCGCTTCAAGTGCCGGCGAAGCGCCTGCAGGGCCGGGTCGGTCTTCCGATCTTCCCCCAGCGATGCCACCTTCTCCTTGATCTTTTGCTTCAGCCGCTGCGTGTCGCTTTCCACCGATCGTGTCTTCGCCATATCCTCGCTCACCAGTCGAAAGATAATTACGCTCTGAGCCGTCCCGCCTCAACCGAAACGGCTGCACAGTCTATTCGAGACTCTTCGGAGCTGTCAACCGAGACGGGAGGGCGGAGCGCAATCAGCCCATCAGCAAGCAGGCGGTCGTGCGATAGACCGCGTGGTCGGCTTCGAGAATGTCGGCCACGCGGCGAAGGCGAGGAAAGCGCCGGACCTCGGCCGGGCGGGACCGGAGTCGACTCCGGCCTGCCGTCGCCGGCACGGGGCCGTGTCCAACGAGAAGGGAAGGCGGCGTGGCGGAGGGCGCGGCCGGCGTCCTCGGCTGGGGGGCGGACTGGTCGCCGTGGACCGGGGGCCCGACGGGTCCGACGATCTCGACCTCCACCACGCCGACGCCGGCCTCGGCCATCCCGAGCCTCATGGCGGCGCCGAAGGACAGATCGATGACGCGGCCCTTCTTGTAGGGCCCCCGGTCGTTCACCTCCACGATCACCTGCCTGCCGTTCCTCACGTTCAGGACCTTCACGACCGTTCCGAGGGGCAGGCTTCGATGCGCGGCCGTGATGCCGTCCATATCGTAGATCTCGCCGCTTGCGGTCGCGAGTCCATGGAAATCCTCCCCATACCAGGACGCCACGCCGCGTTCCTTGATACCCAGGTCGAACTCGGCGTGCCCTTTCGTGACGTAGGTGCACCCGCCCAGGCCGAGACCGAAGGCGAGGGCGAGGAGGCTCGCACAGGAGGCGGTGATTCGGACGCGCTCGTGCATGGCGTCTCCAGTCAGTTGTTCAGTTGTTGCCGGGGTTGCTCGTCAGACGTGAGCCGGACCGGCCTGAGTCTAAGAAAGGCGGACGCCCACTCTCAACTCCCAGAGCGTAGGCTCGGTTCGACTGGAAGGGGGGCGCTATAGCTCAGAGGAGGGGCGCCAGAGGGGAAGCTTGGAGCTTGGAGCGAGGAGCGGGGACGTCGGAGTTTGGAGCCTCGATTGGGGAGATTGAGACGTCAAGAATGGGGGCGTACGACCAGGGTTGGCGGGGTGTGCCCGGCTAGAAACGACAACGCCGCCCCGAGGGGGGCGGCGCGACGTCGTCAGATCCAGTCCTGTGAGTGGTAGAGGCGAGAACAGTCCGGGCTAGTAGACAAAGTGAGCCCGGCGGTTTTCCTGCCAGCAGTCCTCGTTGTGGTCCTGGCAGAATGGCTTCTCCTTGCCGTAGCTCACGATGTTGATCTTCCAGCCGGGCACGCCCAAATCCTGGAGGTATTGCTTGACCGCCTCCGCTCGACGCTCGCCGAGCACCAGGTTATAGGCAACCGTGCCCCGCTCATCGCAGTGCCCTTCGATGGTCAGGCTCCAATTCTCATCGTCCCGCAACTGTCTGGCGTTGGCCTCGAGCGCCATCTGGGCATCGCCTCTGATCGAGAATCGATCGAAGTCGAAGTAGATGTCACCCAGATTCAACGGCTCGGGCGGAGGCATCGGCTCGGGCGTCACCTCCTCGACGATCATCGGAGGCTCGGGTTCCATGGGCATCTCCTCCATGGGCTGTGGCTCGAAGGCCACCTCGGGCTCCGGCTCGGGGACTTGGGCCTCCTCCATCAAGGGCGCCATCTCGGGCTCGGGCTCCGGCATGAAGGGCTCGGGCTCCGGCATGAAGGGCTCCGGCTCTGGAGCGACCAGTGCTTCCTCGAAGGGTGCAGGCGTCGGCTCCTCGACGAAGGGCTCCGGCTCCGGCATGGGTTCCTCTGCCATCTCGGCCATGGGCTCCGGGAGCATCTCCGGTTCAGGAGCCAGGGCCTCCTCGACCGGGGCAGGCGCGGGCTCCTCCATCATCGGCTCCGGCATCGGCTCGGGCTCAGGGGCGACCATCGCCTCTTCGATCGGCGCCGGCTCGGGTTCCGGAGCGGGCTCGGCCACCTCCGGCGGCACAGCGAGGGTCTGGTCCTCAACCACCGATGACAGCTGTTTTCCGCTACATCCGGCCAACAGCAGCAGGCAGGCCAGAACAGCGAGCGGCATACTGTGCCAAGCAATCACGTGATGCCTCATGGAGCAATCCCTCCTTCGCGAGCTTTGATCGAACGAGCGACAAGCCCGTCGGGCGTTTTGACATAGGTGAGCATGACCTTGTCACCGACCTGAATGTCGCCCAGACTGACCGTCTGCGTTCCACGTTTGATGTCCGCACCCGAATCGACCGTCGCGCCGACGATCAATTCCTTGTTCTTGGCCGTCAGGGTGCGCAGCACGATTGTGTTGGGAGTATCGTAGGTGTTTACGGCGAGCACTTCGCCATTGACCTTTCGCGCGTGACCGCCGCTCGAACCGGCCGCGTGAAGCGGGAGCGTGAGCAGCATGCCGCCCAGTACGAGGACGCCGGTGAGTCGCAACAGATTGGCCGAGATGGTCATCATGACGCCTCCCTTGCTGTTCTCACACAGTCAAGGTTTTCGTACAACGACTATAGCAGATTTCATCCGCCAAGCAAGTCAAAGTGGCATCTCGGACGTTATCCACAGGGTAGCGAACACCTCCTCCGCTTGACGCCCCTGGAACGGACTTTGTAAGATCGCGGAGGTTAGCCTGGTGGTTCCTCCAACACTATTACTAGAATGAGCCGGAACCGCGCAACGCCGGCGAGCTGACACCCCGAAGGGCCCCCTCTGCTCCCCTGTTGATCCCAGGACATGATTGAAGCTCACAACGTCACCAAGCGCTACGGCGAGCTGACGGCCATCGACCGGGTGACCTTTCGCGTGGCGGAGGGTGAAATCGTCGCCTTCCTGGGCCCGAACGGGGCCGGCAAGACGACGACCATGCGGATCCTGACGTGCTTCATGCCCGCCACCGAGGGCAGCGCGCGCGTCGCCGGGTTCGACTGCTTCGAGCAGCCGACGGAGGTCAAGCGCCGGATCGGCTACCTGCCGGAAACCCCGCCGCTGTATCAGGAGCTCACCGTGACCGAGTACCTCACGTTCGTCGGGAGGATCAAGGGCATGACCGCGGGAGCGCTGCAAGTCGGCATGGCGCGCGTGCTGGAGCAGCTCGCACTGGGCGACGTCCGGCATCGCCTGATCGGCAATTTGTCGAGAGGCTATCGCCAGCGCATCGGGCTCGCCCAGGCGCTGATCCACGACCCGCCCGTGCTGATCCTTGACGAGCCCACGGTCGGCCTGGATCCCAAGCAGATCATCGAGATCCGGCAGCTCATCAAAGGCCTGGCCGCCTCGCACACGGTCGTCCTCAGCACGCACATCCTGCCCGAGGCCACGGCGGTCTGTCAGCGTGTCGTCATTATCAACAACGGAAAGATCGTCGCCGAGGATACCCCCGATCGCCTCTCTGCCCGACTGCGGCGATCGGAGAAAGTGAGCCTCCTCGTCAAGGCGCCGCCGGTCGATCTGGCCGACCGATTGCGTGCTCTCCCCGGCGTGGCGAGCGTCTTCGAGCCCTCGGACGGCGGCGCCTATTTGATCGAGTGCGAGCTCGGCAAAGATCTCCGGGAGGAGATGGCCCGGTTCATCGTCACCAAGGGCTGGGGGCTCCTCGAGCTCAAAACGATCTCCATGACGCTCGAGGACGTGTTCCTCAGACTCACGCAGGAAGAAGCGGGCGTGCGCGAAGCCAGCGAGGCGGAGGGGGTCGGTCACGAGGAGGCGCGCGCGGGCTTGCGATGACACCGGTTCACGCCATCCTTACCAAGGAGCTGCGGACGGCGTTCGTGTCGCCGATCGTCTACGTGGTCTCCGCCGTCTTTCTGCTCAGCTTCGGGCTGCTGTCCTATGTACTGGTGCAAATCGCCAGCAGCCTCGCGCTCCAGCAGATGCAGGTCCAGGGCGCGACGGCCCAGCTCAACCTGAACGACCTCGTGTTTCGCCCGGCCTTCTACTGGACGGGCTTTCTCCTCCTGCTCGTGCTGCTGCCGATCTTCACGATGCGGCTGTTTGCCGAGGAGCGCAAGCTGCGCACCTTCGAGCTCCTGGCGACCTCCCCGATCAGGATCAACGAGATCATCGCCGGCAAATTCCTGAGCGTCCTCACGATCTATCTGGGTCTGCTGGCGTTGACGGGCATCGTGCCAGGCATCCTGGCCCTGTTCACGCGATTCAATTGGGACCCCGTGCTCACGGGGTACCTGGGGCTCACGCTCCTCGGGGCCTTCTTTCTCGCCACGGGCCTCTTTGCATCCACCCTGACGGAGAACCAGATCGTGGCCGTGCTCCTCAGCTTTGGGCTCCTGTTCGTGATCTGGTTCCTCGGTGCCATCGGAGCCAACCTGGGTGATACGGCGATGGGGGCGGTGCTCTCGTACCTCTCCTTCGGCGAGCATTTCGACCGGCTCGTGCGGGGCCTCATCGACACCAAGGACCTCGTTTATTTTCTCTCCGGCACCGTGCTGATGCTGTTTCTCGCGCATCGCGTGGTGGATTCGCAGCGATGGGCATGAGCCGATTCATTCCCTTCATCGGCGTGCTCGGCGGCGTCCTCGCCGCGTTCGGCATCGTCGCCTACAGCCTCGCCCCGGCGGAGCTCTGGCTCGTGACCCTGCTCGAAGGGGCGGCGCTGGGCTGCCTGATCCTCTTCTTCGTCACGCACTTCGAGAGCGTCAAGCGCTTCTCGGTCCGTCGCTCCACCCGCTTGGGGCTCAACAGCCTCCTCATGGTGGCCTTGTTTCTCGGCATTCTGGTGATCGTCAATTTTCTCGCGGCGCGGCATGCCTTGCGCTGGGACTACTCGGAGACGAAGCGCTTCACCCTGGCCCCGCAGACCTACGACGTCCTCCGGGGCCTGACCCATGACGTCAAAATCACGGTGTTCAGCGGGAGCGGCACGCCGGCCTTCGCGATCTACCGCGATCTGCTCGACAGCTATCGCCAGGCCAGCCCCGTGCTCACCGTCGAGTATGTCGATCCGGAGCGGCAGCCGGCTCAGGCCCGTCGATACGGCATCACGCGGACGGACACCGCCGTGCTCGAAAGCGGCACGCGCTCGGCCCGCGTGTCCACGCCGTCGGAGGCGGAGCTCACGGCCGCACTCGTGCGGGTCTCCAAGGACACGAAGAAACGCGTCGTCTTTCTCCAGGGCCACGGGGAGCGCGAGATGGACGATGCGGAAAACGCGGGGTACTCGCTCGCGAAGGAGGCGCTCGTCAAGCAAGGCTATGAGGTCGACACCCTGCTCCTGCTCCAGGCCTCGGAGGTCCCCCGCGACACGTCCGTTCTGGTGATCGCGGGACCGCGCCGGCCCCTCACCCAGCCCGAGCGGGAGCGCGTCGCGCGCTTCGTCGAGCGGGGAGGACGCCTGCTCGTCATGGTGGATCCGGGCACGCAGAGCGGCCTCGACGAGTTGCTCGCGACCTGGGGAGTGCAGCTCGGCCGTGGCGTCCTCGTGGACATGCGCGACCGCCTGGCGCAGGGAGACTTGACCTCCCTCATGATTCGCACGTTCACGGAGCACGAGATCACGCAGGACTTCAACTTTGCGGTCCTCTTGCCGACGTCGCGACACCTCTCCTTCGATCCCGAACGGGGAACCCGGTGGGATTTCGTGCCCTTGGCCCGCACCTCGCCGCGGAGCTGGGCCGAGACCGATCTCGAGGACCTCGAGGCCCGCGTCGTCAATTTCGACCCGGCGAAGGACCTGCAAGGACCCCTGCCGCTGGCCGCCGCCCTGACATTGAAGGAGCCTCCGGCGGAAGGCGACGCGCAACCGGCGATCGTGCTCGTGGGCAACTCGGCCTTCGCCAGCAACCTCTACGTGAACTTCCCGGGCAACACGGATTTTCTGCTCCACGCCATTGGGTGGCTCGCCGAAGAGCGCGCGCTGATCTCGATCACCCCCAAAGAGCCTGCGTTCCAGCCGTTCATTCCCAACCCGGATCAGGACCGCCTGCTGCTCTACGTGCAGGTCTTCTTGCTTCCCGCCGTGACCGTGATCTGGGGCATCACGATTTGGCGAAAGCGTCAGCGACTGTAGGGGCATGATGCGCCACTGGCCGACGCTGCTGCTCGCTGTCATCCTGGCCGGCCTGGGCGCCTACGTCTACTGGGTCGACCTGCCCGCCGAGCGGGCCAAGGCCCGGCAGGAGGACGAAGCGGCCCAGCTCCTCGGCTTTGCGCCGCGCGAGATCACGGCCATCTCCATGCAGTCCCCGACCGTCGACGTCAGCCTGGCGCGCGAGGCGGAGGGGCGCTGGAGTCTCACCGGACCGATCCAGGCGCCGGCGGACGAGGGCGAGGTCAGAGCACTGCTCCGCGCCCTGACGTTGGGGCGAGTGAAGCGCGTCGTCGACGAGGAGGCCGCCGACCTGGGGCCCTTTGGCCTGGACAAGCCGTCGGCTGTCCTCACCCTCGTCGCCGGGACGCAGCGCGAGCGTCTGGTGCTCGGGGACAGCGGTCCGATCACGGCGACGCTCTACGCCATGCGAGACTCGGACCGGAAAGTGTTGCTCACGGATCTGGCGCCGAAGGATTTTTACAACAAGACGCTGCGCACGTTCCGGCAGAAAGAGATCCTTGCGTTCGATCGGAAGCAGGTCGAACGGATCCGGCTCACCTATCCACCGACGGAATTCGTGCTGTATCGCATGCGACAGGGCAAGGAGGATGCGTGGCAGCTCCGCTACCCCATCGAGACGCCGGCCGACGGGATCGCGGTCAAGACGCTGCTGTTCAAGCTGGAGGCGCTCGAGGCCATCGGGTTCGTGGACCCGGGGCCTGAGCACGAGAGGCTCACGAAGACCCTGCGCGAGCCGAGCGCGAGGATCACCCTGCACGTCCGGGGCCGGGACCTCGGGGTGTCGCTCTTCCAGCCAGACCCCGGCAGCGGCCAGGCCTTCGCGCGGGCCGGGGACGACGGCCCCCTCTATCGCATCAATCCGTTCACCGTCAGCGAGCTGACCAAGGATCTGTTCGCCCTCCGCGACAAGCGGCTGCTCGGGATCGAGCCGGATGACCTGGCCATCCTCGAGGTCCGAACGCGGTCCCAGCACTACGTCCTGGTCAACCAAGCCGGGATCTGGCGGCTGGAAGACCAACCCGATGCGACCCTGGATCGGCAGGTCGTCGATCTCTTCGTGAGCCGCGTGGCCGGCCTCCCCGCCGAGATCCAGGTCCTCAAGCGCGCCGGTGCGCTCGCCCCCTACGGCCTGGCCTCCCCGACGGCGGACTTCCGGGCCACCAGCAAGCGCGGCAAGACGACGCGGTTGATCCTGGGCAAGAAGGGCGCGGGGCTCCTCTACGCAAAGGGCGGCGGCTTGCCCGGCATCTACCAGGCACGCGCGGACATCCTGGAGCAGATCCCCGAGAAACAGGCGCTGCTCGCCGGCGATGAGCCGGGCGAGGGGGGCCCAGGCTGAAAGCCTTGCGTTTTTCCGAGGGCTTGTCTATAGTCGGGGCCTTATCGAGCAAGGAGGGCTATGTACATGAGGAATGCGCGATCCGCAATGTTAGTGCTGCTCTTCGCGGCGTCAGCCTTGCTGTTGACGTCCTGTGCCGCGCCGCCAGGCGGCGGACCGTCCGCCGCGGGCCCCGGCGCTGTGGCCGGCCCGACCGATTCGCTCGAGGCGTGCCTCGCCAACATTCCGAGCAACGCCTCCGCGGGGCAGCGGGCCATGGCCGAGCAAACGTGCAGACGGAACGCCGATGCACGGGCGGCGGTGGTGAGCCCCGGTACGGCGGCCGCGACGTCCCGCGGCGCGGCGGGTCACGCGGGTGACACCCTGGACGCCTGCCTGGCTCGAATCCCCTCGGATGCCTCGGCGGGCCAGCGGATGATGGCCGAAGACGGCTGCCGCAAAGCCGATGCCGCCCGCAAGGCCGTCGGCGTCCGCTAAGCAGTCTTTCGCAGACCAGCGTCTTTCAAAACGGGGCAGGCCGGGTCAACCGCCTGCCCCTCTTTTCCGCCTTGCGCCGGTCGTGCCGGCCGGTGGACTTTCCTTCCGCATCTCCCATCGTCGGCATTTGGTGGACAGGGCGTGGATTGAGAACTTCCCGCCTCATCGGCACTCCTACCAGTCCGGCCGCCGAGGGACAAGCGCCCATCGAAAAGTCAGCACGGCCCTCGCTTCTTGACGACAATACGGCAGGGGACGATAATGGACACAGTTCGACCACCAGACGAAGGGGGTTCTGCGCCGTGAGTCCGAAATTACAGGAAGAGCTGATCAAGGAGATGGGTCGGCTCTCACAAGAAGAGCAACGGAAGGTTCTCGCCTTCGCGAAAAGCCTAGTCGCAGAGCCCCGGGGAAAGGCCGGGAAGGAGATGGCGAGATTCGCCGGAGCGATTGACCCGGCTGATCTCAAACAGATGGCTGCGGTTATTGAGGAGAGCTGTGAAAGGATAGACAAGAGTGAGTGGTAGTGTCCTCCTGGACACGAATATTGTCATCGGTATGCTCGCAAGAGACGAAGCCATTCTTTCCCGCCTGGTCGAAACCGAAGCAGTTTTTCTTCCCACTATCGTACTCGGCGAACTGTATTTCGGAGCATTCAAGTCAGCTCACCCCGACGACAACGCTCAACGTATTGCACGGTTGGCGGCTTCGACGGCAGTCCTCTCCTGCGACGGCACCACCGCTCTGTACTACGGACGCATCAAGACAGGCTTGCGCGCGAAGGGCCGCCCGATTCCTGAAAACGACATCTGGATCGCAGCCATTGCTCAGCAACACGGCATAACCGTCGTCTCCAGAGACTCGCACTTGAGGGAGATCGACAACCTGCCCGTCGAGGCGTGGTGAGCAGCGAGGCCCCCGAACGTGACTGGGCGGCACCTGCTGGACCCGAACCCCCGCGATGGACGGACAGGCTTGGGCCTTGCGCCGCCCTTCCGCCCGCCGGTCTCCTCGTCTAGACTTTCTCCCTGCGCTTCGTTATCGTACGTGTTGTGCCCCCGTAGCTCAGATGGATAGAGCAGCGGTTTCCTAAACCGCGGGTCGGATGTTCGAATCATCTCGGGGGCACCAAACTTCAACGGCTTACAACAGTCTCCCCGCAAGCTTCCCCTCTTATGTGCTCACCACTGTGCTCGCAGTCGGCTAGGGAATAATTGCCCTCCATCGCGGACTAGTCATCGTAATAGCTGACGGTCCTTGTAGTAACAGACCCCGGAATATAGGTTGGCTGACCCTCTGCATTCAGGGGATTCACATCCGTTGTATCAATTCTTTTCACCCAGTTCCCTCGCTCATCAAATTCATAGCGAGACGAAAACTGGGATCGGAGTGAACCGTCAACGTCGTAGTGGCTCTCTCGAATCCGATTGCCCCTCTCGTCATATTCCGAAACCTCTTTCCCCTCCAAGACTCCTTGAGCATCGTAGTAAAGTCGTTCAACGAGGTTTCCCATCGAATCGTATTTATTGATCATGCGGAAGCTAACCTGCTCATCCTCTAATGAGGTCTCCTCCACCCTCTTGCCCTCCTCGTCATATTCGAACACCTTCTTTCTCACCGATTCGTGTCCCATGAACAAAAGCCTAAGCCGTTCTCTGCCTTCCCCATTGTAGTGGCGCAATTCAGCGATATCGAATTGACCCAGTCGGTCAGGCTTCATGTCAGCCGTGACACTTGCTGTTTGGTTCCCATCCTCGTCATAGGCAAAGGCCGTCACAGAGATCGGGGACCCATCGCGATCGGTCAGGGTGACCAAGGTCCGATTCCCCTTCTCATCATAACTGTGTATCCATTTCAGAAGTCGGTCTTGGCCGTCCCGGAATCGATTGGGATCGACCTCCGCCCATCTTTCCATCAGCTTCCCTGTGCGATCGTAGTATTCCGTCTCCCAGAAGGGATTTCCGCGGGTGAAGACTGTGCGGACAGGCCCGACCAACCCAGCCTCTTGCGCATCAGTTCCCGCCACCATCCGGCTGGCACAAGCAGTGTCTGTAGATGCACAAACGGCAAGAAAGAGAAGCACGACTGCGACAGGCTGGCGGCGATGGGTGATGGCAAACGACTGTTCCATCGATCTGCTTTCGATGCTCCACGAGAGCGGCCTGATATCCAGATCTGGCCCCCGCCAGCAACGATCAGGCCAACCCGAGCCCATTGAGGATTAGCTTACCATACGTAGGGCTCGCCTCAGATCAGCGCCTTGTCAATGCTGTTGGTTGGGTTTCTTCAAGATGTCGTCTTGCGAGGGGAGAGTGGTCAAGGGTAAGCAGGTCGATTGGATGCCCGAGAACTCAACTGAACTGAGGCAGGCTCTCGCCCGCATGAGATCGGCCTTGCTGACGATATCGTAGCGGTCAAACACCGACCGCGTGCGGTGCCCGGAGATCTCCATCGCAACCCGTTCGGGCACACCTGCTCGCACCATGTTTCGGATCGCCGTCCGGCGGAGATCATGAAACACTTTCTCTCTAAGGCCGACGCGCTCACGCATGCGACGCCACCTCTTCCAGGGAATCCCTTTCAACTGGCCCCTCGATAGTGGCAGATCCAGGAACACCCGGGATAACTTCGAGGCCAAGAAAAGGGGACATTCTCACTGCTGTCCAAAATAATCTGAGCGGAGTGCGCGTTCCCGCAAAACTCGTCTGTTTCGGACAATCTGATCGTGAGTTTCAGGATAAGGCCGGTCACCGGGCAATGTGGACGCGGCGGGTCCAGTTCGTGTTTCCGTGTGGCGCGAGGGGCACGCCTGTCATTGCGAATCGCGGAGGTTCGGGCCCCGCACTTGGCGAGCAGACGGGGTCCGGCACGCATTGCGCTTGCATTTGCAATGCGTGCCGGAGGGCGAGGACTGTGTGAAGCTGCGTGCCCGCCAGGCTGCACGCAGCGAGTTCCGCAGCCCACCGGATGCGAGCCTTAGTGCGGTCGAACCGGAGCGCTGAGCAGGACGGGCGTGCCCCTCGCGCTAGACGGACCCTGATGCGCTATTTTTTGGACAAGAGTGGGACATTCTACTTTCTTGCGCGATCTTGCCAGTTCCGTGGTACCTGGTACCGATCCAGGCCGGCCGGCGAAAACTAGAATGAGCTAGCCCCGCCTAGCCCACTTTTATCTGGATCCACGCAGTTCCTCCGCAAGACGTTCCGAGATAAAGACCTTCATCAACGATTGGTACGGAACGTCGCGCTTGTTGGCGAGCCGTTTAATCTCAGCGAGCATCATCGCGGGGAGCCGAAGGGAGATGGTCTTCTGAGAAGCCTTGAGGTTGGGAAGAACCACGCGCTTCGCAGCGTCCCAGTTGATGTATTGCGTGGAATCGGCCTTGCCCCAGAACTTACGCTCCTGGTCTTCTGAACGGAACTTTGGCAGCGACTTTCTTTTCATGGCGAGTACCTCCTCAGCTCCTTCCTGGTCATATCTCGGGCAGTGATGACCCGAATGAGATCCCTGCGAATCGTGAAGGCGACGAAGAGTCGCCGTCCCGTGTCAGTTTGGCCCAAGGCAAAGTAGCGCGGTTCCGAAGCCGAGTGCTCCACATCGGCACCTGCAACGAGCGGGTCGTTGAAGAACATCTCCTCGCACTCCCCGTCGGACACACGATGCTTGTCCCAGTTCTTCCCCTCGTTCCCATCGTCCCACTCGAAACCCACGCACCTTTGGAGCTCATCCAAGACGCCCATGGCATAGTGTATATGCCAGTAACATACATCGTGTCAAGAAGCCGCGCAACTCGATACAGGTCTAACCTCCGAAATCACCCACAGGCCGGCATCCTGCGCCTCGGGTGCATGTCGAGGTTAGGCAGAAAGCCGCCGAATCCGTCGCCATCGTACGAGCCCGGATTGTTCACGATGACGGCATAGGGCCATATAACAGCTTGGGGGAAGCATAAGGCACTCCCTTCTCCCCTTGGGTTCCGGCGAGCGGTTGCCGGAGAGAATGGGGTACGATAATATGGTTGACCAGAATTCTGGTCAATGAAGGAGTCGCCTCCATGTCGAAGACCTTGCCCATCTCGGAAGTCAAGGCTCGGTTGCCCGAACTCGTGACCGGCGTCGAAGAGCGAGAGGAGGAAGTCGTCGTGACGCGCAAGGGCAAGCCGGCAGCCGTTTTGGTCAATTACAGCGAGTACGAGAGATTGAAGGAAACAATCGATGTGCTCTGTGACCCAGAGTTGATGCGGCAACTTCGCAAGAGCGTCCAATTCTATGGTTCCGCCGGGAAAGGACTCTCCTTTGAGGACGTCTTCGGTGAATCGCTGACGCCTGAACGCACACGCCGTCGGCGATGACCGCCTTTCGTCTCGACATCCCGCCCCACGTGGCTGATGTCATCCGACACCTCCCACCAGACGTGAAGCGCAGCATCAAGGCGGCGATGCGCGGGCTCGCGTCGGATCCGCAGGCTAGCGCTCCCCTTCTCAGGGAACTCGAGGGGTTCTGGAAATACCGCGTGCGGCGATTCAGGATTGTGTACACCGTTGATCGAGCCAGGCGTCTTCTCAGGATCCACGCCGTCGTTCACCGACGGCAGATCTATGAGGAAATGGCCGAGAAGCTTCGCCGTAAGAAGTAGGCAATCCGCTCATTAATAACCGCGGGTCGGATGTTCGAATCATCACGGGGGCACCACTTTTATAACCAGTTACCCTCCTGGCGCTTCTCCCCTAGTTTCCCCACTCACGGTTCTCGTCATGGTTGGACCGCGCCAAACGAGGCCACGTCAGGTCTCTCCTTTCACAGTTCTACCCGGCGCATGGGGCTGCAGTACCCGAGGGTCAGTCGCCTCGTCCCAAGGTGTGAAGAGAGAGACCTGACCCACTGCTGTCCCTGCTGTCCCAAATAATCCTGGGTGCGTGTTCATCCCCGGACGCATCGCCTGTTGAGGACGACCTGATCGTGAGTTTCCGGGTGAGGCCGGCTGCAGGGCCATGCCGACGCGGCCGGTTCCGCTCGTATTCCCGACCCCGTTTCGCTGGGGAAGCGCTGAGGCTGCCTTCAAAAATCAGAAATCACTTTCGTGCTCTCCTTTCTCCCCGTATCCTACCGGAAAGGACCATCGTTTCTCCTTGCCAGGAGCGACATGAAGAAGGCTTCACGAGCCCGTACGCGGACAGCGTCCCGAACGACGACACGGTCCGCCAGGCCGGCCGCCGGGCCGGAGGCGGCGTTGCGACGCCGCCTGGCCCGGTACCGGGCGGAGCTCGACGCGGCGTGTCGCGTCAGCGAGGCGCTGTTCACCCACCTCGATTCCGATGCACTGATCCAGGAAGCCCTCCTGACGGCGCTCCGGGTGGTCAACGCCGAGAGCGGCTCCGTGCTGCTCGCGGATACGGACCGGCACGAGCTGGTCTTTCGGCACTCCGCGGGGCGCAGTCTGGTGGAGAACGGCACGGCGATGCCGTGGGACAAGGGAATCGCGGGGTGGGTGTTTCGGAGGGGGAAACCCATGGTGATCGACCAGGTCAAGGGTGACCAGCGGCATTACGGGGAGATCGACGCCCAGCTCAAGCACGTCACCCGGGACATGATCGTGCTCCCGCTCAAGCGATGGAATGGAGACCCCATCGGCGTCCTCGAAGTGCTCAACAAGCGGCGGGGCCGCTTCGATCAGGATGACGTCGCCCTGCTGACGATCGTCTGCGCGGCTGCAGCGAGCTCGATCGAGCGGGCCTATTGGTACGAGGAGGCGAAACTGGCGGAGGTGGTCCGCTTCCTGGGCGACGTCGGCCACGACGTCAAGAACCTGCTGGTGCCGGTGAGCCTGGGCGCCGACCTGCTCGAGGGGCGCGTGGAGCGGCTCTACAACCGGATCCCCGCACAGGAGCGCGCGCAGAGTGACGCTGACCGCAACGGGGCCAAGGCGGTCCTGCACATGTTTCGCCTGTCGTGCCAGCGCATCCAGCAACACCTGAAGGACATCGCCAATTGCGTCAAGGGCCTGACGACGGCTCCGGAGTTCGCGCCCTGCCGCCTGGGAGCGATCGTCGACGAGGTGCTCACGACGCTTCGGTGGTCGGCCGAAGAGTGCGGGATCACCTTGAAGGTGTGCGGGATCGAAGACTTGCCGGAGATCGAGGCCGACGCCCACCGGCTGTTCAACGCGCTCTACAACCTGGTCAGCAACGGGATCGACGCGATGCCCAAAGGCGGGACCGTCACCGTCACCGGCGACCGGCGACCGGGCGCGCTCGTCGTGATGGTGAGCGACACGGGCCCCGGCATCCCGCCGCAGGTGCTCGAGCATCTCTTCACCCGTCGTCTCAAGAGCACCAAGGCCCGGGGAACGGGGCTGGGCCTGAAAATCGTCAAGGATGTCGTCGAAGCCCACGGCGGGCACATCACGGTGGAGAGCCGACGAGACGCGGGCACCACCTTCACCTTCACGCTTCCGCTGCGAGAAGCCAGCCCCGCCGGCGAGGGCGCCGGCGCCCGATGATCCGCACGGTCTCTCTCATCGTTCGCTTCCCTGCCCGATCGACCCCTCGCACGACTCAGTACTGGTGGCACGGGCGCCAGGGCCAGGATCCATGAGACGCTCACCGGATCGCGTCGGGACCTTCGAGGCCCGGCAAGAGAAGGTCGTGGACGGCTGGCGTCACTTGTCGGGGAGCTGGATAGAAATATCCGACTTCTGCTCCTCGATGCGCGACGCCTCTCCACGCCCCAACGACTCCACTGCATAGGCACCGACGGCGCGCCCGCTCCCTTTCATCAGGACCGTCCCCAGCTGGCGCAGGCAGACGTGCCCGATCCGGCCGCGATTGTCGGCCTGATCCTCGACATCCATCAAGGTTTTGAGCCTCCGGGCGGTGTGCTCGGTGATCACGATGGGGCACCCGAATTTTCTCGACAGCCGCTGGAACCGGGACGCCAGATTGACCTGATCACCGATGACGGTATAGTCCATCTTCCGGCCTTCGGCGCCGATGTTCCCGACCAGCGCGGTTCCCGTGTTGATGCTGATCCCGTTGTCGAGCCGGACCTTGCCTTCCCGCTCCCACCGCTCCTGCAACTGACGCAAGCGCTGGTGCATGTGCAGCGCGCACTTGATGGCCAGCTCTGCGTGAGCGGGTTGATCCAGCGGGGCGCCCCAGAACACGACGATCTCGTCACCCACGAACTTGTCGAGCGTGCCATTCCAGTGAAAGATCACCTCGGTCATGGCCTCGAGGTATTCGTTCAGCTGGGCGACGACCTCCTCGGCCGGCCGCTGCTCGCTGAACTGCGTGAAATCGATCAGGTCGGCAAAGAGCATGGTGAGCTCCTTGCGCTCGCCTCCGACTCTTGCCTTCTCAGGAGATTGGACGAGTTCCTCGACGATGCGCGGGTTCACATACTGGGAGAACATGGCGCGGATCGTCCTCGCCTGGCGCTCCCTCGTCACCACGTTCAAGACGGTCAAGGGCACGAACACCACGAGGATCGTCAAGACCGGCGACGCCAGCGGAATCCACACGCCCTGTTTCGAGAACAGGTAGTGCGCAAGCCCGATGTAGGCCAGCAGGACCCCGCCGGCGCAGAGCACCCCCTGGAGCGCCTGGAGCCGCGGGAGCCCGTAGCTGAGCGTGAACCCGAACATGACGATGCAAAGCAGCTCCAAGGGATCCATCCATAGGCTCTTGCGCAGGAACTGCTGATTGAGGATGTTCTCCACGACCGTGGCGTTCTTCTCCATGCTGGGAAAGTTCGCGGAGAAGGGGGTGACCGCCTGGTCGTAGGTTCCCAAACCCGTGGTGCCCACCAGGACCAGTTTCTCCGCGAACACGCTCGGGGAAACCCGGCCAAGCAGCACGTCGGTGGCGGATAGATACGGAAAGGTGCGCTCCGGCCCGGCGTGGTTGATCGGCATCCTGGCTTTCTGGTCCGTGTGGATGAAGACGTCGCCCAGGTGGATCCCCTGCCCCAGCGCCAGCACGACGCGCTCACGTGGCACCTTGAGAAAGACACGCGCTGCTTCCAGGGCGAAGGACGGATAGTAGGTGTCGTCATAGGCCAGCGCCGTGTATTCCCATCGCGTCACGCCGTCCTCATCCGGCAGGCTGTAGAAATGGCCGATCCCGGCCGCCGCCGTGGCGAACTCCTGAAGAAGGGGCACCGCGGCCGTGGCCCGGTGCGGCTCCAACCCGAGCGCCCCCGAGAGGCCGCGCACGAGCATGAACTCGCTCTTCCGGACCTCCCGCGGCAGGACGTTGCCGACCAGCGCCGATGGCAAGCGCCCTCGGACATCGGGGACCAGGAGCGGCAGGCCGAGAACCACGCCGTCGGTCTGCCGGAGGACCCGCGCGAGGGCATGATCCGGATCCGCTTGCCGGACCACGGCGATGGGGGGGAGGGTCTGCACGGCATCGGCGGCGTCATGATGCGAAAAGGTTGCCGTACGGCGGACGGGAGCCTCCGTCTCGGGCTCCGCGTAGATGATGTCCAGCGCGATGACGGCGGGGCGGCCCTCCGCAATGCGGCCGATGAGCCGGGCCTGAATCTCGCGCGGCCATGGCCAGCGGCCGACCTCCTTCAGGCTCCTCTCGTCGATGGCGACGATCACGACGTCGCGGCCCACCTCGCGCTCGCCCCGGAGCCGGAACTGCCAGTCGAGCAGGGCCCCCTCGAGGCGGAGCAAGACCGGGGCACCCAGCCAAGCCGCGAGAAGCAGCGCGCCGGTGATGGCGAGCCCCAGCCCGAAAGCGGAACGGATGAAGGCGCTCACGCCGCTGAATGAACCGCGCACCATGAGCCTGTTATAACCCAGGAGCCGCGTCGCTCGTGATCGAAATCAGCCATCCGGACAGCGTGAGGGCCGACAGCCTGCGGTACACGTCCGGTTCTCGAACCGGAGCGGGCGTGGGCCTTCGGAAAGGGACAGGGTGCGAGAGTCGGCGGGAGCTGAGGGGAGATGGAGCCCGGTCAGGGCAGCGGGAGCCCCAACCCCTCCGTGGCGCCGGAGGTGACGGCGGGAGGGGTCACGGGTATTGTCGAGACCACGGAGCCCAGGGAGCCCACGGCGCCACCGACCGCCCCCACGGCACCCACCGACGTCGCCAAGGCGCCCGAGACGACCGAAGGTCCCGACACAACCTGGGTCACCGCCGTGTTCATCGCGCCGAGGCTGGAGGCGGCGTCTGGAGCGGACCCCGACGCGCGCAGGCTGATCGACCGACCGGCCACGGTCGTGGGCAGCGCCGCGACGGTGTTCAGTCCCAGGGCCTGCACGACCTGCTGCGGGGATTCGACCGGCGGGGCGTCCAGGAGCGTGGTCCCCTCGATCGCGTCAAGCGCCTCCGCAGGTATGTCCGCCGCGGACGCCCCGAGCGCGGTGACGCCGTCCACGGCCACGCCCAGGGCATCCGTGGCCAGGCCCAGGGCATCCGTGGCTAGGCCCAGGGTGCTCTCGATGGTGGTGCCCAGCCGACCCGTGAGTCCATCGACGGTCCCGCGCGCAGCCATCGCCCCCCCGCCGGGGAGCGCGTGCAAGGCCGTCTTGGGTCCGTTTTGGTAGACCGCGGGCATCGCTGGTGCTTGGCCCGCCTTCGCGACGGAATATTCACCGGGGGCGACGGTGATCGTCCTGCCGCCCGAGGTGAAGTCCACGTTGCCCGCCTCGCCGATGTTGGCGATCCCGCTGCTGCCCGACGGGTCGACCCACACGACGAAGTAGGTGCCCCGAGCCGCCGCGACCGCCGTAGGGGTGTGAATCTCGAACTTCGAGCCGGAGCCGGTAAACGCCTTGCCGACCAGCGCGCGGAGCTTGCCGAGGAGCAGATTGATCACCACCCGACGGACGTCGAGGTCCGGATTGTAGATGTGCTCGGTGACGGTGACGCGGCTGTTCTCGCCGACGGTGAGGATGGTCTCGTCATCGAAGAACGCCTTCGTGCGCGACTTGTCACGGGTCTCGATGACGTCTTTGAAGTACACGTCGTCGCGGACATTGACGGGCAGGACCTGAGCCTGGCCCGGGTGCGTGACGCTCACCTGGCCCTGAACCGTGGTGAAGAGACCGATGCTCTGATCGGAGGTCCCGGCAAGGCCCGGGGATGCGTTTGCCATGAGAATGAAGACCGTGACCGACGCGAGGGCTCTGTGCACGCTGCAACTCATCGCCGCCTCCTCGACCAGGGATCGTGTCTCTGTCTTTGGTCGACCCGACCTGAGGGGTCCCGGTGACTCGTCACGGATGTAAGCAGGAAGCCTACCACGATCGTTGGGGGGAACGAGCTCCGGGGAGGTTCCGCACCAGCCACGAAGCCCTCGATTTATCATGCCCTTGCGGCGGATCCCCCTTTAGGGGGGAACCGGTTCAGGAGCACGGCATCGGCAACTTGTCGTACCCGGCGACGCGTGACGGCGCCCTGTGCACCATGGCACCGTCGTCCCGGCGGCACCGTGGGGTCTGCGATCAGAACTGCGCGGCGAGCGTCACCCCAAGCAGGTTGCGTGCGTAGTCGAAGACGGCAAGGTTGGATTGATCCCGCGTGTAGTTGTATTCGAACGAGAGCGTGAACACCTCACCCAGCTCCCGGCGGAGCGCGGCCGCCACGAACAGGATCTCGTCCTTGCGGCGGGTCATGCCGTTGGGGGCGAAGGAGCTGGGATTGTCGTACTGCTGCCAATAATAATCGAATGCCACGCTCGGCTTGATGGTCAGCAGGGCTGGTAGTTCCAGCCCCGCAAACAGGCGGTGCCCGTGGTACGCCCAATCGGCGTTGGTCTGCACCCCCGGCACCGCGAACGAAGGCCGCCCCCCTCCGGTCCGATCGGTATCGAACGTGTAGCCGAGGCGGACGTTTCCGTCGCCGTTGCCGAAGAAGAGATACTGCGCCACGCCGGCCAGCCAGTTCTTGCCGTCACGCGCGGAGTTGCTGGGGAAGCGGCCGTGCTGAAAGTCCTTGTTCTGGTACTGAAATCGAAGCTGCGTGAAGAGGTTCTCGCCTTCCACGATGGTCACCGTCGGTTGCACGCCGTTGGCGATCAGGAACGGGGCGCGCCCGACCTTCACATAGCCGTACTCATACTGGATGCGCGCGAAGACGCGTCCCATCCGATGCTGCACGTAGCCCGACGGTGAATGGCTCTCCACGTCAAAGCCGCTCAGCGTCCGGTGGAAGCTCTGGTAGAACGCGTAGCTCGTGCCGATCGACCACGCATCGGTCTGAACGACGCGGAATGCCCCGCGCGCGTACAAGGTCGTCAGGTAATCGTCCTTCCGGGAGATGCCCGTTTCGGGCGAGGGTTGCGTGCCGAGCGGCAAGAGCACGACGTTGTCGTCATACTGCTCGCTCACCTGGAAGCTGAGCTCCCAGCGCCTCGGCCCTCGTTGGTGCGCCGCCCGTTCCGTGAGGAATGCGCGCGCCGATCGCGAGAGCTCGGATTCCGGATCGCCGAAGGCGAGCGCCGCCTTGAACTCGCGTTGCGCCTCCTGGATGCGGCCCAGCTCGTAATAGGCGACACCCGTGTAATACCGCGCTGGCCCGCTCAGGTCCGGGCTGAGGGCCATCGCGCGAGCGAACAGCGCCGGGGCCTCCTCGAATGAGCCGAGTCCCAGGTGTGTCAACCCTTGGTAGTAAAAAATGAGGGGATTGTACGGCGAGGCAGCGGCCGCCAAGTCGAGATTCTTCCTGGCCGATTCGTAATCCTGCTGCTTGAGCTGGCTGAGGCCCAAGCCGAGGAGCGCCTCCTCGTACTGAGGGTGCTCGGCAACCAACTGGGCGAAGATTTGCTCCGCCTCGCCGTAGCGTTCGAGCCGGAGGAGAGCTTGCCCGAGAAGCTCCCGTGCCCGCATATCGTGGGGCCTGGCCTCCAGTGCTTTGCGAAACAGGCTGGCGGCCACCTCGTACCGTCCCTTGCCGAACTCGAGGAGGCCCTTGGAGACCGTAAAGTCGTAGGTTTCACTGGCGGGCGTGGGCTGAGCAAATATGGGAAGGACCGCCACCGGGGTCAGCAGGCTGAGGAGCAATGTGATGCTCGCGGCGGACCAGGGGCCTTTTGAATGGCGCCGGCAGACGGGAGTCAGTCCCGCGGCTGCCCGTGATGCCGACGCCGAAGTGCGCACGTGTCCGTGGTCTCACCAAGGCTGGTTTCGTGCTGTCCTCGCACTGAGGGTTGATACGAGCCTAGCAGACGGCTGCCCCCTGTCAAACAGCGGGCCTGACCCGTTCCGACCCATTTACGTATTATTGTGACCAAGACAGACGCACTCCTGGCCCCGATGAGATCAGCCCTGTTGACTCTCGTGGGACCTCCGTCCCCTGGCCTCGCCGTCCGCCGGTGGCGTCTATCACGTCACCGCACGCGGCAATGAGCGCAAGGCGATCGTCCGCGACGACCGCGACCGTGCCCGCTGGGTCGATACCCTGGCCCAGATGGTCGAGCGGCTCAGGCGTAAACAATAAGCAGATCGTGGGTCGAAAAAGGCGAGGTCTTCCGGGCAGGACTTGGCCGGGATTCGTGGTGCGGCGGGAGAGGTCTCTGGCTCAGAGGTTCCCGCTTCCGACGGGGCTCGGAGGCGAGGCGTCGGCAGAGGCCTTGAGGTCCTCAAGTAGCTTTTTGATCTCGGCCCGGATTTCCGGGCTGAGGCTCACAAACTCGACGCCGAACTCCCATCCACGAACCCATCGGACGGCCGCGTTCGGGATGACGATCGGAGATTCGCGCCCGGGAGGAAAAATGCTCAGGTTGAGCATGGACCGCTCGGGGACCCGCTTGTCACCCTGAACGGCACAGCCACCCTCGGAGAGATTGACGATCCGCCCCCCTCCCTCGGTACGTCCGCCCGAGAAGGCAAGCGCGACCTTGAATGTGACGTCCACGCGTGGGTGCTTACGTCGTTCCATCGGTGTCTCCTATGTCGGCAGCTTGGAGAGCATTCTGAAGTGGATTTTTCGATACAATATATTGTCTTTCTAGCCATTCCCAAAGGAAATTCCTCAAGCCGGCCATGAGATCCGGGCACCTGGCGGTCCTCGCTGACACACGTTGACGAGACGGCCACTGGCGCCACAGCGCCAACCTTCGACACGACCACTGGATCAGTCTCCGACCCTGTGTTAGTGTGATCTCTATTGGCGTCGCATTTAGTCCGCACTGTCTTCTTAACGCCACGCCGCCTGCCTCGCCGGAGCTATTCACCACGAGTCCAAGGTCGCAAGTCACGTGAGGATTGATTGCAGCTCGTTTGTACTTGTCTTGGCAAGGGTTTTGCTAACCCATGGGCCCGCGCGCTGCATTACGTCACCCGCCTGAGCGCATCAGGCGGAAAAAGGAGAGTCATGAGAGTCTCATCCCCCTCGCTCGTTGTCGTGCTTCTCAGCGTGCTGGCCATCGCCGCGCTTCCCAAGGCCCCCGCATTTGCCTCGGAGTCGGCCCGTGCGCTGAGCGCGAAAGCACTTGCGGAGTGCCACCAGGGTCGGGTGGCCAGGGCTCGGGAGGTGCGACTGGCTCATTTCGAGCGCGGCCTGGAACTCGCCCAACGCGCCGTGGCGCTGGATGACCACTGGGCCGACGCCCATTTCGCAGTATTCTGCACCCTCGGCGAGAAAATGCGTCTCGACGGGGAGCTGCTTTCTTCGCTGTTCGGTTTCAACACGATGATGACCGCCCTCGACCGGACGCTGGAGCTGGACCCGGATCACCTCGACGCCCTCTCCTGCAAGGGCACGGTCCTGATACGCCTGCCAAGCCTCTTCGGAGGGGATCAAGACCAAGGCGAAGAGCTGCTCCGGCGGGTGATCCAGCGCGCGCCAGATCAGGCCGTGAATGCACGCCTGGTTCTGGCACGGAGCTATGCCGATCGGGGCAGCCATGAGCAAGCCGTTTCGCTCGCGCGGGAGGCGCTCCGCATCGCGTACTCTCACGGTCGGAAAGATCTGATTCCGGAGGCGCGGGAGACCCTTGCGCAGCTCAGCCCCGGGGACGAGACCCTCCGGTACCCTCCCTCGCTGGTCGCACGCCCGTAGCTCACCCGCCCCCGCCCGGTCAGTCGTCACTCTCGACCCGCCCGCCGGCGTGGCAGTCGGCGCAGCGGGCGAATCCGCCGCGACGATGTGCCCCCTCTCCTTCCTCGATGAGATCCCCCACCAGCGCGTTGTCGAGAAGCGTCGGTCGACCTCCCAGCCCGTCGGGAAAGGCATGGCAGTCGGCACACGACCGGGCGCCCGTCGCGAGAAAGACGAGCTCGCCGTGCGGGTTGTGCAGCGGCCTGATCGTGATGGGCGCCGTGTCTCCACGGTGCTCCGTGTGGCAGGTCACGCAGCGCCGTTGGCGCTCCACCGCCCCTACATGGAAGTCGGCGACGGAGCCGGCCTCGCGCCGAAACCCTGCGACGTCATGGCACGCCACACACCTCGCCGCCGTGGGGCCCTGAAACGGCTCGTGACAGTGCATGCACGACTGCACGCCGGCGTGGTAGCGGCTCAGATGCCCGGGAGCCCACAGCGCCTCCGGCGTCCGCGTCGATGCCCAGGCCAGCCAGATCACGAGCGTGACCACGGCGGCCAGGACCCAGCGGTAGAACCATGGCGGCACATACCCCATGCGCTACATGCCCCCGAAGTACAGAGCGCCCCCGACATGCATCACGGTGAGCACGACGAAGACGGCCGTGAGCGGGACGTGCACCCATGGCCACCACCGGAGGATGCCTTCCTGGGCGGCCAACTCGTGGAGCCGCGCGTCGATCGCACGGTCGTCGAGACCCCCCTGTGCCAACTCGTGTCGCCGGTCGTAGAGCGTGCGGAAGGCGAGGCTATGCAGCACGGCCCCGACAATGCCGCTGATGACGACCAGCCCCAGCGCCACGAGCGCCATGACCGGGACCACGGCATGAAAATGCGCACCTGAGTGGACCAAGATCAACAAGGGACCCAGAATGCCCAGGATCTCGTGCATGTAGAGCCGGGGTCTCGACCAGATCTGGTTCGGCCGCAGCCGCTTTTGTGCGGGATAGGCAAAGGTCAGCAGGATCAGGCCAAACCCGATCCACCCGATGATGTGACCGGCCTGCGTATGGCCCAGATGCTGCCCCGGCCAGGGGCTCAGTGCATACTCGAGCCAAAGGGCTGCCAGGATGGCGGTGACCATGACGGCCACGACCCACGCCCCTCGACGGGTCACCTTGTCCATAGGTTCCGCTCCTCTGCTCCGTGTTCTCCCCGCCCCGGTCCTCCTCTCATCCTACCCGCCTGTCGCGCCATGGGTATACGGGGATGTCGTGTTCGCTGCGGGCCGGCGGCAAGCCCTGCGCGCGGCTCGGCGAACGGGCCTTTCCATGGCTCCGCGGGACCCGTCAGGCGCCGAGGGATTGAAAAAGCGGGAAAGCGAGGGAGGTCGGACAGCACGAGGGGACGGCAGAGCCGTCCGTATCAGGGTTGCGACTCGATTGGCGATTCCGCTGGAGGCACGAAAAACACGACCGGCTCCTCTCCCTTGAGATGCGCGGGGCTGAGCACGTAGGTCCCATCCGCAAAGGAATTCCATATCGCTCGGGACGACTCCAGGTCTCCACCCGAAAGCACATATCCCAGGCCACCGATGATCCCGCCGGCGGCGGCCACGCCCAACTTTGCGGCACCGTAAGGGATTGTGGCCAGGAAGCTGGCGGCCTGCCACGCCGTTTCGCGCGCCGTGCCGGCGGCGCCGGTGTCCTCCCCGACCTGCACCTGCGCTTGGGTCACCGGCGTGACGAGGCCCATCACGACATAGAGACCCGCCGCCATGATCAGCACGGCAGGGATGCGTCGTTTCTCCGCTCGCGTCCTCAATAAATGCGGCATGACCCTGCCTCCTTGGTGTTCCCTGTATTCACCCAGCCAACTCGCACCGTCGGGCCCCTGGATTGGACCGTGCTGCTCGCACGTACTGCAAATCCCGGACCTCGTGCCCTTCCAGCCCGCGCCTCGTTCAACGGGATGCCAACCGCGCGCCGCGCCATCGCAGAAGGCCGTTGACTTCACGCAGGCGCATCCGCTAAGGTCTCGCGCCGGCCCTTCGACAAACTCAGGACGAGTTCGGGGCAAGCCCCTCGACAAGCTCGGGGCAAGCGGGGGGAAGCCCGAGCGGGGCCCGCCGATCACCACCCAGCATCACAGCAGGAGTAAGGCTCATGTCTGACCGCGCTTACGTGCTCATCAACGTGCTGCCCGGCCAAACCAGTAATGTCGTCAAGGCCCTGAAGGAGATTAAGGAGATCAAGACCATCGATCCGTGCTGGGGCAAACCGGACATCTTCGTGGTGGTCGAAGTGCCCGACCAGGACGCGCTGACCTCACTGGTGCTCACCCGAATCCATGCGATCGAAGGCGTCGCTCAGACCGACACGCATCTCGTGTACCGCCTGCAAAAGTAGCCCCCATTCTGTTCGCTCCTCCGCTCTCGACGGACCTCGCCGCTACCGCCGTCAGCCTGCAGGACGGTGAAGATGCATCGATACGGCCACCCGATGGAGGCGTGCGTCACGTCGTAAGTCCGACAGAAAGGCGCCGCATTTGCGCACCCAATTGGGGTGCTCGTTCAGGGTGCCCGGCAGGTTCGCCTGCTCCGCCTCCGCCAGGATGTCCTCGAGGGATGCCAGAACGATCCAGGAGGGCGTCCGGGCCAGGAAGGCATGGATCGCCATGCACAGGTCGGTCGAGAGCGCACTGTCCAAGGCTTGCGCTTGCGCGACGCCGGGCGGCCAGAGATGCTCGGCCACGAGCGTCCGTACGAGCTGGCGTTTGTCCGCCTGGCGCTGGTTGAGCGCATCCAGTCGCGCCGCATCATCCGGCACGATCCCCAGCTCCCGTCGAACTGCGATGTCCCGCCCGCTCCAGAATCCCGCCAGGGTGGGTAAATCCGGCGTGTTCACGACGGCAACCGCCTGAGCCGGATAGCTGCCGCTCGGCCTGAAGCTCTGATCGGATTCGCGCTCGAAATAGGCCACCCGATACGACAAGATCCTGGCCGCCGCCAGAACCTCGCGAACCGAGTCGGGCACCGTCCCGAGGTCCTCACCGACGACCACGGTTCGGCTGCGCATGCTCTCGAGCGCGAGGATCCCGAGCAGGTCGTCGGCCGGATAGGCGACGTACGCGCCGGCAGAGGGCGGCAGCCCGCGCGGCACCCAGAACAAACGAAACAGCGACATGACGTGGTCGATGCGCAACGCGCCGGCGTGCCGCATCGCGCGGCGCACGAGCTGGATGAAGAGGCGGTAGCCGTTGCCCCGGAGCCGTTGGGGGGTCATGGGGGGAAGCCCCCAGTTTTGCCCCGACGAGTTGAAGGCATCCGGGGGCGCGCCGGCCTCGGCCTCCATCGCAAACTGGCCCGCATAGATCCAGGCATCGCTCCCCGCCCGCTCGCTGCCCAGTGCCAGGTCGAGGTAGAGCCCGACGGGCATCCCAGATGCCCGCGCTTCCTCCGCGACCTGATCGAGTTGCTGCTCCGCCAGCCACTGCACGTAGGCGTAAAACAGGACCTCTCGCCGGTGCAAGCGCCGGAAGGCGGCGACCTCAGCCGAATGAGGATTCTTGAGCGAGGTCGGCCATTCCCACCAGACCCAGGTCGGCGGGTCGGCCTGCTCGAAGCGCTCGCTGAGCGCCTGAAAGGTCGCAAAGAGCGTCAACTGCTCGCCTTCCTCGTCCATGAATCGGGAGAATGCCCGGCCGCGCTCGGACTGCGCCCGTCCCTGCCCGGGGGTCTCCGGATAATGCTGCTCCAGGAACGTGGTGAAGACCTCGCGCAGCACCTGCCGCTTGAGGCCCCAGACCTCTCCATAATCCACCGTGTCCAAGGCGCGGAGCCGATCGAGCTTGGCTCGGACGGCCGCATCCCCGAGCAAGCGCTGCGCGCCGGCGGATTCCCGATACTCGGGAATTCGTTCGACGTCCAGGTAGATGGCGTTCAGGAAGAATCGGCTGTCTGGCGCGTAGGGACTGACGTGAAAGGGATGGCGGTTCTTCAGGGCATGCAGAGGATTCAGGCCGACGAGTCCGACCCCGAGCTCTTGCGGAGCCCAGCGCACGAGCGCCGCCAGATCGCCGAAATCGCCGATCCCCCAATTGCGGGCCGACCGCAGGGCGTAGAGTTGAACGGAGAGCCCCCAGTAGCGCGCCCCCCGCAGCACCCCCTCGGGCAGGTAGCATTGCGAGGGCGCGACGATCAGGTCGAGCCTGCCCTCGCCCGCGACCCCGTCGAGCTCACCGCGCGCGTGAACCGTGTAATAGCCCAACGGCAAGGTCGTCGGGAGCGGAAGCTCGAATCGCGCGTAGCGGCGACCCTCGATGACGATTTCCTCTTTCGCCGCCAACCCGGGACCGGCCTCCCCGGTCTCGCAGCAGCCCCCCTCCTCGTCGCGGACCTCCCAGGCGATGCGGACGGCCGAATCCTGCGCCTGTGCCAGCGGAAGACGCACCGACCACGTGCTGATGCCCTTGCCCGCCACGACGACGAGGACCGGGTCGCAGACGCTCTGCCATCCTGCGGCTTCGAGCGCCGCGGTCTCCCGCGCGAGGTCCTCGGCCGTCTCCGCCCGGACGCCCATGGCCCTGAGAATCGCGCGCTTCGTGTCCGCGCTCGTCACGTGACACGTTCCAAAATTGTCGTAGTACTCCGGGGCGATCCCGTAGGAACGGGCCAGGTGATCGAGCAGCTCGTGGTCGCGAGGCGGCATGGGGGTCAGAAAATTCCCGTCTGGCGCTGCAGCCAGCGGACATAACGAATGATGTGGGTGACATCTTCCTCGGTGACCCCGTCGACCTTCGGCATGTTGCCGAACTGCCAGTGGTGGGCGCGCACGCCCTGCGCTGCGGCCCGGTAAAACGCCGCATCGCCGTGGTGATTCGGCTCGTAGACCTTGTGGACGAGGGGCGGTCCGTGCGTGGTGCCCAGCGCGCGCGCGCCATGACAGCTCGCGCAGAAGGTGTTGAACGCGTTTTCGCCGGCTTGCAGCTCGGCCGGCACCACCGTGGGAAGGTTCACGGGCGAGGTCGCCTCGCTACAGGCGGCCGTACCGATGACGCAGGCGAGGACGAGCCCCAAGGCCCGCCGCGCTGCAGCCGTCGTGCAGACGGTTTTCCGGCCGCCCGCCTCAGGACTGCTGCTCATCGCGCGTTCCCTGGTTCGATTGCCGGCCGAACTGCTCGCGCAGCATCTTCGCGGTCCGTTCCCGCGTGAGGTAGCGATGCACCCTGACCGAGATCGGGATGACGAAAATGAGGGCGATGGTCAGGTACATGAAGAACTCTTCGGCAGCCACGATGCTGTCCCCCTATTCTCTATCTCGTCGCGTAGCGCACGGGGTCGCGCAGCCCTGCTTCCTTGAACCCTTCCAAGCGAATCAGGCAACTGTCGCACCGCCCACAGGCCGCGCCGTCCGGGCTTGGATCGTAACAGCTATGCGTGAGCTCGAAGGGCACGCCCAGCTCGGCCCCGAGCCGGATGATGGCTCCCTTGCTCATCTGGAGCAGCGGGGCTCGAATCTCGATCGCGCGCCCCTCCGTGCCCATCCGCGTCCCCAGCCGTGCCACCTCCTCGAAGGCCCGGAGATACTCCGGGCGGCAATCGGGGTAGCCGGAATAGTCTAAAACATTCGCCCCGATATAGATACGGGGGGCATCCACCGTTTCGGCATAGGCCAACGCCAGCGACAGAAAAATCGTGTTGCGGGCCGGGACGTAGGTACTGGGGATCCCCTGGCGACGGTCGGCCTGGGGTCGGTCATGGGGGACGGGCTGGTCGCTCGTCAGGGCGGAGCCGCCAATGGGCCGGAGGTCGACGGGGAGGAAGAGATGGGCCGCCGCACCCAACGCGTGACCGACCCGGCGGGCGCAGTCGGTTTCTACCGCGTGGCGCTGGCCGTAGGAAATCGTGAGAAGATGCAGCAGACAGCCGTCGCGGCGGGCGACGGCTGCGGCCACGGTGGAATCCAAGCCACCGCTGGCCAAGACGACGGCCTTCACTGACCCGCTCCCTGCAAGGTCAGGATGATCAACCCCCGATGGGCCCCCGCGCGGGTTCGACCGATCTCCGCACGGACGCTAGTCGCGTTCCTCTTCCTTCTCGATCCGCTCGAGGAGCTCCGCCTGGGTTTGACATTCCACACAGAGCTTGGCAAACGGAACCGCGGCCAGACGCTTCTCGCTGATCTCGACCCCGCACTCGGCGCACATCCCGTAGGAGCCCTCCTCGACCCGGATGAGCGCGTCGTCGATCATCTGCCGCTGGCGGTTGCGCATCTCCGACAGGGAGATCCCGAGCTCCCGTTCCAAATCCATCATGGCCTGGTCGCCGCTGTCCATGCCTTCAAGGCGCCGCATCTGGTCCTCGGTCAGCGACTGCCCGATATTGCCCCGGATATCGTTCATCACTTGCTGACGCTTGGCCAGTAACATCTGCCGCAATGAATCCTGGCGACGTGCTGTCTGCCCACTTTTACTATGATTGCCGGATTTCTGCATGCCCTTGCTTTCCCCCCTGTCCAACACGACAGCCTTCACTTCGACAGCGGGCTTCTTGGCGCCTGATGCCCGGGCTCCCCCGCTCCTTGCCGAGGCCTTCGTCTGTCTGCCCGCCTTTTTTTTCGGCTTGAGTTGCTTACTCATCCTGTACCATACCCCTTTCGTTAGGTGCAATGGAGGCTGAACGCAGCTGGGCGCGCGGTCTCACCGGCTGTGCATGAACGGGGGTGCGTGGAGAGCGACTCGGGGTCGCCGTCAGGGAAGGAACCCTTACGAAGGATACCGAATGATCGAATGCACGTCGCACCCATTGATTTTGTCTCGGCCTTTGAGCGCCTCGAGCTCGACCAAGACCACAAGGCCTGCGATTTCGCCTCCCAGTTGACGGACGAGGTTGACGGTGGCGGCCGCGGTACCCCCTGTGGCCAGCAGGTCGTCGACGATCAGGACCCGCTCGCCCATCCCGATGGCATCGCGGTGGATGGCCAGGGAGTTGGAACCATACTCCAAATTGTACTTAACTTCAAAACAATCCGCAGGGAGCTTGCCGGGCTTGCGGACGGGGACGAAGCCCGCCCCCAAGTGATAGGACATGGGGCTTCCTAGAATGAACCCTCGCGACTCGATCGCCACGACCTTCGCAATCCCCTCATCCCGATAGCGCAGGACCAACTGGTCGACAATGCTGCGAAACGCCTGGGCATCCTTGAGCAGCGTGGTGATGTCGTAAAAAAGGATGCCGGGCTTCGGAAAATCAGGGACTTCCCGAATGAGTGCTTTGTAATCCATGATCTCCGCCCTCTTCCTACAACAGATCTTCTTGGGTCATCGTCTTCTGCTCGATGACCGCGCGCAGCTTCACCAGCGCGGCGGTCTCGATCTGTCGAACCCGTTCCCGGGTCAGGCCGAGGCTTTGGCCGATCTCCTCCAGGGTTTGCGCCTCCCCTCCGTCGAGGCCAAACCGCAGCATAATGACCTTTCGCTCCTTATCTTGCAAGTCCCTCACCCACTCCATGAGCTCCTCGCGACGCAAGACACCCTCGGCCGTCTCCGCCGGCGAGATGCTCAGGGGGTCCTCGATGACGTCCCGCAAGTACGTGTCGGTGCGGTCGCTGATGGGGCTGTCGAGCGAGCAGGTGGTCCGGATCAGCTGCTTGAGGTTGACGACGTCATCTTCCGTGATTTTCATCCGCGTCGCGAGCTCTTCGGTCCGCGGCTCCCGACCGAGCTCCTGCCCGAGTTGCTCGACGTTCGACATGAACCGATTCAGCCGCTCGACCACGTGGACGGGCAAGCGGATCAATTTTCCCTGATTGATGATGGCCCGTTCGATGAATTGCCGGATCCACCAGGAGGCGTAGGTGCTGAATCGGAAGCCGCGCTTATAGTTAAACTTTTCAACGGCCTTAATCAACCCAAGATTGCCCTCCTCGACGATATCCGAGAAGGGGAACCCCCGATTCATATACCGCTTGCCGATACTGATGACCAGCCGCAGATTGGACTCGATCATGCGGTCGCGGGCGACCGCATCCCCCCCGACCACCCGCTTGCCGAGCTCCTGCTCCTGCTCGAATGTCAGCAACGAGGAATTGCGGATCTCCCGGAGGTAGCTCTTGACCGTATCGAGGCCTTCGGAGGGACCTTCCTTCCGGAGGTACTCCGATCCCCGCGCGCGCCCCTTCGCGCGTCCGGGCGCCTCCTCCGATTCCTCGGCGACCTCTTCCGACTCCTCAGCGTCGTCGATCGGGTCCAGGTCCTCGTTCTTACGCCGTGTTTTTTTCTTCACCTGTTGTCACGTCCCAGTGCATGCGCGTAACGACGCGCGGCTGAAGCCGCTGAATAGGCGAGCACGTTTCTCTTGCCGGTCTTGTTGGAGGCTTGGCTCAGTACCAAATGCGAAAATCAGAATCGGCTCCGGTTGCCGCGTGCCATTGCACGTCGAGTCGATCGACCCGGGCGAGGGGTGGGCCGGTTCTGAGCGCCTCGAGGATCGCCTCGACCGCCGCGCGCTCCCCTTCGACCTCGACCTCGACCCGGCCGT
>JBFKNO010000001.1:0-39673 GCA_041629275.1 Nitrospiraceae bacterium | reverse complement strand
GAATGGCCGATCACCGTGGAGACCGAGGCGGGAGACGCGTTTCTCTCTCATCCGCTCTTGCGCGGGGGCTTTTTGGATGATGTCTACGATTGCTTTACCCATACGGCTCTGGCTGAGGCCGTGATGCAGGCGATCGCGCATGATCTACCGAGCTTCCTGCCCCTGATCGCGCAGTGCTGTGTCATGTCCGGCTGGCGTCCGCAGGACGATCCGGCAGCTCGCACCGGGCGGAGTTGATCTTTGCCTGCAAGGATCGGTACCCTCTGGGGGTGAAACCGCGTCCACCATTCAACAGGGGTGAACCCCGATGACCTCTACGACCTACAATCGCGTCACCATTCCATCCTTCATGTACGGCACGGCGTGGAAGAAGGACGCGACCGCCAAGCTGGTTCTCCAGGCCGTCTCCGCGGGCTTCAGGGCCATCGATACCGCCAATCAACTCATCCATTACGACGAGGCCCAGGTGGGGCAGGCGCTGCGTGCGCTGGCAGCCAAGGGGATCAAGCGGGATCAGGTCTTTCTCCAAACTAAATTTACCCCGGTCAATGGACAAGACCATCGCAGGCCCTACGATGCCTCCGCGGATCTCACGACCCAGGTGGCGCAGTCTTTCGAGAGCTCGCTGGAACATCTCCGGACGGATCACCTGGACTCCTACGTTCTGCACGGACCCCATTCACGATGGGGACTCCTGGAGGCGGACTGGGAAGTCTGGGCCGCGATGGAGGCGCTCTACCACACGGGTCGCACCAAGATCATCGGTGTCAGCAACGTGAATGCCGCGCAGCTCAAGGAGCTCTGCGACAAGGCATCCATCAAGCCCATGGTCGTGCAGAACCGGTGCTACGCCGTCCTCGGTTGGGACAAGGAGGTCAGGGAGGTCTGCCGGGCCCACAATATTATTTACCAGGGCTTCTCGCTGCTGACGGCGAACCGGGATGTTCTGGTCGACCCCGAGACCTGGGCGATCGCCAAGCGCCTGGGAACCGGGCCCCAGCAGGTCATCTTCCGCTTCGCCATGCAGATCGGAATGCTCCCCCTGACCGGCACGACGAACGAGCAACACATGAAGGAAGATCTCCAGGTGGAGAACCTGTCGCTCACCCCCCAGGAAGTCCTGCGCATCGAGGCGATGGGCCTCACCTGACGCGGCCAGACCCGGACCTTCCCCACCCGCTTTGGTCGTTCGCTTGTCCCCCTATCCCTTGCCGTTCAGTCGTTCGTGAATCGCTCCCGGGTGTAGAGATTTTGCACTCGGGCGCGCAGGGAAGGGGAAGAGGTCCTTATTTCGTGACGCGCGTGCCGAAGGCCGCGAAGAGCTGGCCGGTGAGATAGCGGGTATTGCCGGGATCGCGCGGGCGCTTGCGGCGCATGAAGTCGTTGAGGAGGCGGCCGTCCCCGCTCTTGTGCAGGCCTGGCCTGGTCAGATTGATGCGATACCGTTCGATAGCCCGGGAGACACGGCTGATGAAGACGATCGTGCCATCCTCTTCGACTCGCTCGACGACGCCCACATGGGTGAGGGGATCGTTGATACGCCCGTCGTCGTTGGAATCCCATGTGTTGTTGAAGAACACGAGGTCCCCCGGATGGGCCTTCGGGCCGCGGTGGATGCGCCCGTACCGGCGAACGTGGTTGTAGATGAGCGTGGTTCCGTTGCCCCGTCGGTCGCGGTCGGGGTTCTTGAAGAGATCGATCCCATTGGCGAGGTAGACCGCCCGGGTGACGCCCGCGCAGTCGTACCTGATCCGCCGGCCCTTGTACTTGATCGTTTTGGCGCCGACGAGCTTGGCGGCGGTCTTGGCGATGGCATGACGGCGTTCGGCGACCGATCCTGCCGGACAGCAGTCGGTGTCCGGCCCCTCGACCGAGCGAGGCATGTCGAAGGCAGGGAATGGACAGCCCACGAGCAGCGCGATGCTGCCGGCAGCCAAAATGTAGCCCGTCCGATGCATGACCTCTCCTCCGCCTGAGGGCAAGTATAGCCCAGGCCGGCCCGCTTACCGATCACACGCAAGGTTCTTGCCAGATACACGACCGAAAACCGGCCCAAGAGACGGAAAAGGGCAAACGAGATCGCCCCCTTTCCCTTTGGCAGACGATTGTAATAGGGTGGCGCCTTGCCGACGAGCTGCGTTGCGCTGGTGGCAGCCTCGTCAACATTCACTCCACGGTCAGGAGAGCATCATGCACTTTGATCCTTCGATTGCCGCGCAGCAGGCCTTGCACCGCGCCGAGGAAGAGGGCGAGCTGGGGGATTTGAGAGAGGCGATCGTCGATGCGGAGGAGACGTTTTCCTCCAGCGCCGGCCCGGAGGCAAGTGAGGCCTTTGACCGGCTCCAGAGCTTCGGTGAACGCCTCTCAGAGGCACGGTTCTTTCAGGAGTTCTTGATCTACATCACCTGGCAGCAAGTGACGGAGGTGACCCTCCCGCGCTATTTTCAGAAGGGCGCCGAGCTCTGCGACCGGTTTCTCGATCGGTTTGGCAGGGAGCTCCAGGGATCGGACGCGTTGCGCCAAGTTCACAGCATCCACTCCTCATTTCGCGGTGGGCTGGGAGAGACCGACGACAGCGAACCAGCCGAGTACGATGAGGACGCGCTCAAAGGAGGGGACTGAGGGGGGAAGTTTTGAGTTGTGAGTTGTGAGTTTTGAGTTCTTAGTTGTTCGTCGTCGGCAGAGGAGGTATGAAACGAAGAGAGCAGTTTCACAGCAATGGGTTGATCTGTTTGCGAGGTGCGCATGCGCGCAAGCTCAACAGACGTTCACTGGACTTTGTCGTGCACCTGCTCGAAGACGATCTCGAAGAAGTAGCAGTAAAGAAAGATGGGGATCGGCAAGCCCAGGAAGGTGCCGATCAAGTAATGGCGAAACCGGATGTTTGCGAGGGCCAGGGCGTAGTTCAGGGCGGGCAAGGTCTGAAACATCAGGCGCAGGAGGGTGACGGAGAGGATCGGGCGCTCATCGAGATGGGCGAAGACCCTGTCCGCCCACTTGTGGTTGAGGCTGCGTAGCGCGCTCCCGCCCATGGTCCGGATGAGCGCGTAACTGATCCCGGCCGAGCACAGCGCGGCGCCATAGGTCACGACCGCCCCCCATTCCTTCCCCAGCGCGAACACCGCGCCCATCAGGAACACCCACCCCGGCACGTACAGCAGGTTCCCCGCGCTGAAGGCCAGGCAGAAGAGCACGACACCCCAGGTCTCGTGCTGCCAGAACAGGTCTCGGATGTACGCGGGAGAGAGGCGTGATCGGAGGCCTGACAGCTCGACGGTCAGGTAGACCACGGCAAAGAAGAGGACGATGTAGAGCAGCTTCCGCTTCGGGCTTATCGTCGGGGAAAGGTCCATGCAGCCTCCACGGGATGGGTACCGCGGACGGGCGCTATCTTAGACATCTCATTGGGAATTTCCGGTTCCTGGGTTATTGGGCGGCGGCTTCCCACAACGAGGCGTCAGATGGGATCTTCATGATGGCTCGATGCATGTACTCCGATACGAGAGCAGGGGTCTTGCCGGTATCACGGGGCCTGGCATCATCGCACCTCCTCGCAGTTCAAGACGAACCCGTCTTACCGCTTCCCGCAGAATGGTCCAAGCGCGCGTCCCGCGCTCGGCTATTTCACGGACTCGATGTCGATGACGAAGCGGAAGCGCACGTCGCCTTGGAGGACGCGCTCGTAGGCATCGTTTACCTGCTGGATGGGAATGACCTCGACGTCCGACGTGATGTCGTTGACCGCGCAAAAGTCGAGCATCTCCTGGGTCTCTTTGATCCCGCCAATGAGCGAGCCGACCAGACGGCGCCGTCGCAGAACGAGGGAAAATGGTGCCAGGGGAATGTTTTGGGCGGGCGCGCCGACCAGGATCATCGTCCCGTCGGTCTTGAGCAGCTCGAGAAGGGCGTTGTAGTCATGGGGCGCCGAGATCGTGTCGATGATGAAGTCGAACTGCCTGGCAAGGCGCGAGAGGGCGTCGCCGCTGGCGGTGACGACATAGTCCACGGCCCCCAGGCGCTCGGCCTCCTGTCGCTTGCTCTCCGACCGGCTCAGGACCGTGACCTGCGCGCCGAAGGCCCGGCCGAGCTTGACGGCCATGTGCCCGAGGCCTCCCAACCCGGCGACCGCGAGGCTGTGCCCCTTGCCGACGCCCCAGTGCCGCAGCGGCGAGTAGGTCGTGATTCCGGCGCAGAGGAGCGGCGCCGCGCCTTCCGGTGACAAGGACTGCGGAATTCGCAGCACGTAGTTCTCGTCGACCACGATCTGCGTGGAATAGCCCCCGTAGGTGGGCTGGCCCTTCTTGTCGCGGCCGTTGTAGGTGAGGATCATGCCCTCCTCGCAATACTGCTCCACCCCTTGGCGGCAGGACGGGCAGGTGCGGCAGGAGTCCACGAAACAGCCGACGCCGACGGTCTCGCCCTCTCGAACCTGCTTCACGGATGCCCCGGCCTGCAGGACGGTGCCGACGATCTCATGGCCGGGCACCATCGGGAAAATGGACCCCCCCCATTCATCGCGCGCCTGATGGATGTCGGAGTGGCAGACCCCGCAATAGCGGATCTGGATCAGGACGTCATAGGGTCCCACCGGGTGGCGCTCGAACCTGAACGGCTCGAGCGCGGCCCCGGGCTTCATTGCGGCGTATCCATTCGTGGGAATCATCGGTCGGCCTCCTCTCCTGGCTGTACGGGGACGCGCAGGGCGCCGCCTGGCCGGTCAACGGAACGGCAGAGTGTAATACATCTGCTCGGTTTAGTCAGCTACCTATGAAGAGGGGGGGCAAAAACGTAAGGCGCATCTGTCCTCTTCTCTGACCCCCCACGCCTCACGCCTGCCCTGAGCTTCGTCGAAGGACCTGACGCCTTACGTCTTCGCCCGTCGATCCATCTCCCAAGACCAGGCGGCCCACGGGGCCTTGATCCCCTGCGTCGCCGGGCGTACTGTGCGGCGGGCATGGGGCGGCAGGGCGATGCCGCGACGCACCACACGGGCGTCTCCGGGAAGGGGAGGGCATCATGAGCACGAGCGGCGCAGGAGATCGGCGGACCGAGTGGTTTGTTCCCAGCGTTGGCCCCTTGAAGCTACGGCTCTTCATCGGCCTCCTGTTTCTGCCCTATACCGGGATGGTCCTCGCGTACACCGTCATCGGGTCGATGATGGCCGACCAGATCCACTGGGATCGGGTGGGGGCGGTCCTGTTGATCTACTTTCTTGCCCTGGGCATCGGCGGGCATGCGCTGGATGCCGTGGGCAGCAAAGGCCTCAAACCCTGGGGCAATGCCTTCTCGAAGCGCAGCCTGATCGCCCTCGCCATCGTGTCGCTCGTCGCCGCCTACGCGATCGGCATCTACTACATGGTGCTGTACACGCCGGTCTTGTGGTTGATTGCAATTCCGGAGGGCTTCTTCCTTCTCGCCTACAATCTGGAATGGTTTCACGGACGTTTTCACACGGACGCCTGGTTCGGCCTGTCGTGGGGCAGCCTCCCGGTTTTGGCGGGCTATGTCCTCCAGACCAACCGGGTGTCGCTGGCCTCGCTCCTCGTGGCGGCGTCCATGGGGCTTCTGAGCCTCGTGGAGATCAAGGCCTCGCGGCACTACAAGTCCATGAAGCGTGAGCGCGATTCGGGCGGGCAGCCGATCGGGAGCGAGCAGGTGCGGTCACTCGAGTCTATTTTAAAGAGTGTCAGCGTGGGGGTCATGCTGCTGAGCCTCGGCCTGGTCGCCTGGCGAGTGAGCGGTTGAGCGGTCGGGTCAAGCGAGGGCGCGCGCGCACGGCTCCTCTATGAGGACTGCCGGAAGGAAGGACCGGGGTCTTTTCTGGCGACGACGATGGCCGACCCGTAGGCCGTCAGATATTCCGTCCGGGTATCGGCAAATCCCTCCTCGCGCAGGGCCTCGGTGAGCTCCGGCACCCAGCGCGTCTCCTCGATCAGCTTGGGCAATCCGTAAAAGATCTCCCGCCATGACGGAAAGAGGGGACTCCCCAGACGCTGGAGCACGAAGAAGTACAGCCGGAAAATCCCAACCAGGGAGGCCTTGGGCGGAAAGGTGAAATCGTGCATGAGGAGGAGCCCGCCCGGCTTCAGCATGTCCTTCGTGCTGCGGGTCAAGCTCTTGAGGTCAGCGTACTTGGCCAGGTAGGACGAGACCACGCAATCGAATGGCGTCTCGGAGCGGTAGTCCTCCGCGCGACTGAGAACCAGCTCCACATTCCGTCCGGGCCCGCGCGCTAGTTTGGCGCGCGCGAGATCGAGGTACTCCCGCCGCAGTTCGACGCCCACGACACGGCAGCCGGGGAGCCGGTCCGCGATGGCCAGCGTCGAGATTCCCGTCCCGCAGGCCAGATCCAGCACGCGGCTGGCGTCGGGCGGAATCAGGTCCACGAGCCGGCTCTTCCAGCGGCGGTCGATGCCGAAGGTGGCGGCCTGGACCATCCAGTCGTAGGTCGTGCCGGTTCCAGAGAAGAACCGGTGCACGCGTTCGAGTCTCCGGTCAGGGGGGACCATACCTGCAGGATCTTGTAGGGGAACGGGTGCCATGAGTCAATCGGACGGACGTGGCGCCGTCTCGCCGGAGGCGCAGGCGCTCGCATCGCCCGCCCGCCGCCCGGCTTCGGCGAGGACCCGCTGGAGGTGTCCGTCCAGCTCGTGCCCCACCAACCAGCGTAAGAGCCAGCTCGGCATCCACGTCTTCAACTGCATCGTGAGCTCGAGGACGGCCCGGGTGCAACGTTCACCGGCGAGCGGAATCAATTGCCAGACATGGACGTACTGGCGAACATCGCCGCGGAGCAGTCTCGTTTCCAGGCGGAGGGGCGAGATCTCCCTCGTTTCCACGACCATGTGAAGCTCGCCGAAGGAGAATGGAGGAGACAGGTACATATCGGTCACTGCCCGGTCTTGGTTTCGGATCACGGATTGCACCCGCACCGGCGAAGGGAATAGGCCGGGCCAGTTCCATGGATCGGTCAGGAGACGTCGTGCGAACTCGGAGGACCCGGGCAGGATGAGGACCGCCTTGGCGGCAGCCACGCCTTCGCCATTGATTTCGAGGGCGACAGGCTGGCTGCGCTCCGCCGCACGGGCGGTGTCGTTCGGGCTCCCGAATAACAGGGTGGGGAGTAAGAGGAGAGCCGCGCAGATCCGGCTCCTGCCGCCATCTACGCTGTTGCCAGGGGGGCGGGCCAAGTCGGGATGGGAGTCCGGTCTTATTCGGTCGCGCCCCGCCGGCGCTTCTTCGCTCCCTCTGACGGACCGTTCCTGTCGGCGGTCCGCATTTCCTGCGCCGTCGTCCGCGACCGCACGCCTTGTCCAAAGCCGCGGCTCGAGAGTGTGGCCACCTCACGCCGAATCTCATCCATGGACAGGGCGGCCTGCTTGTCCGCCGGATCCGCGAGCCCCAACGCCTGCCAGCGAATTTTCGGCTTCCGGATGACGCGCTTTATCTTGTTTTTGCTCGCATTACCAGGCCAACGTCCGCTGATCTTCATGAAATTCTCCCGTCTCGTGATAGTCCTGCGAAATGAGTGCTCATGACCAACAGGATCATGTCACTGCGTCATGTGGAGCGAGCCGGTCCCTGCCAGACCAGATACGGCGGCTTCTTCATCCCGACGGCGGTGCCCGGATAGAGACGCTGCGCGTACCCGTAGGCGATTTGCTGCGCCTCGAGACAGGTCGAGGCCGCCAGGTGGTCCGTGACCATTCGCAAATTGAGGCGCTCGTCCTCGTCCGTGCTGGCCACGTAGAGGCCGCAGGTAAAGCTGCCCTCCTTCGAGCACTGCGTGCTGATCAGCAACTGGGAGCCATCTGGAAACGAGGTCAGGGGATCCACGTTCAGCTTGGCCATGCCGGTTCCTTTCCATAGCTCGGTCCCAGAGCATGCGGGCGTGAGCTCTACGGTCCGGGCTGCGTCTGGCTCCACATCTGGAGCGCGCCTCGCGGGGCCTGCCCGCGCAATCTCGACAGGAGTGCCGGCAAACAGATCGGGCCTCCCCCGGGTCCGGCATGCCATGCCCGGCGGGTCGGGCCGTAAGAGCGGGGGGTCTGCGAAACGTCGCGAGGACTGTCAATACACCGGAACGGAAGGGCCAAAGGCAGGAATCACCGTGGCTCGTACGGCGTTGAAGCGTACCATGCCGCCAGGGCAGTGTCAAACGGCTCGCGCGAATCGCGCAGGAATAGGGCATCAGCTCGAGGGGGCACGATCGGCACGGGGAAGCCATTGTAAAACATAGGGAAGATGTCTCGGCATGGTCGGGTAGACTTGAGGACAGCGTGCCTTTGGATGGTGGGTGTCGCTGGGGGAAGGTCGGATGATTGGGATTCTCGCCCGGCTTGTCGTGCTGCTCTCCTTCCTGATCTTTGTCGGGTGGGTGGTCGGCGGGTTCTACCTCGACGCCGTCGTCAAGAGGGGGCTGGAGCGGATCGGCCCGGAGATCACCGGGACCCCTGTGTCGGTCGAGCGGGTGAATCTCTCCCTCGTGCTGGGGCGGGGCCGGCTCCAAGGTCTGGTCGTCGGCAACCCCAAGGGCTACCACACCGCCAGGGCCGTGTATGTGCCGAACGCGCGGGTCGTGTTCGATCCCACCTCCGTGTTGCAGGGGAAGATCGTCATTGATCGAGTGGTCCTGGAGAGCCCCGAGATTACCTACGAGATCAATTTGTCCGGCAACAATCTCGACAAGATCAAGAGCCACGCCCAAGCCTTCAGCAGGAAGCACCGAACGCGACGCGAGGGGACGAATCGCGGGGAAACCGAGGACGACGTGCAATACGTCCAAATCAACCATTTCATCGTCAAGGACCCCAAGCTGAACGTGAGCGCCTCGATCTTCAGGGGTCGCTTCCTGACCTTCGACATGGACGAGATCCACCTTCGTGACATCGGGAAGGACTCGCGTGGGGTCACGACGGACGGGGCAGCGAGCCGGATCCTGGCCAGCACCGTGAGGTCCGTGCAGAGGGTCGTCTCGAAATCCGGCGAGATCCTGCAGAAAAACGCCCGGCGGCTGGAGAAGGGAGAGCCCAGGCGAGCCCTCCGGCACGGCGGTGACGCACGCGCGGCGCAGGGGCTGAAGAAAGCGACTGACCGCCTGGGGAATGCGTTCAAGTCCGTGAAGAACGCCCTCGTGAATGTGTTCAAGAAGGAGAAGGAATCTCCGGGGAAGTGAGGGCTGCCTGTTCCCGCTCGGGTCTCCCGGCCGAGGGGAGAGGACGGCCAAGGGGAGAAGACGGGCGAGGGGATCCGATGCCCATGTGAGAGAAAGGGTTTTACTTCGGGACCGGGTTCGTTATAGTAGCGCCACGATGCGAATGACCGACTCCTATCGCACCCAGGCGCACACCTTTTCCTTCGAGTTCTTTCCGCCCAAGACCGACGAGGGCGAGAAGAAGCTGTTCGAGACGATCACCCAGCTCAAGCGGCTGGCCCCGGCCTTCGTCTCGGTCACCTATGGGGCCATGGGCACGACGCGTGCGAACACGATTCGGATCGTGGAGCACATCAAGACGCAGATCGGGCTCGAGGCGGCTGCCCACCTGACCTGCGTCGCGCACACGCGCGCCCACATCGAACAGATCCTCGAGGAGCTGCACGAGAAAGGCATCGAAAACATCGTGGCGCTGCGCGGTGATCCTCCGAAAGGCGAAACGTCGTTCACGGCGACGCCGGACGGGCTTCAGGGCGCGTGGGAGCTGGTGGCGCTGATCCGCCGTCATCCCCGCCTCGGGAAGGCCTTCTCCATCGCCGTCGCAGGATATCCGGAAGGCCATGTCGAATGTCGGGACAAGCGCCGGGACCTGGAAAACTTGAAATGCAAAGTCGATCAGGGCGCGGACGCGGTCATCACCCAGCTGTTCTTCAACAATCGCGATTACTTCGATTTTGTGAACCGTGCCCGCGCGGTCGGCATCGAGGTGCCCATCGTCCCCGGCATCATGCCCGTGACGCACGGTCCGCAGATTCAGAAGTTCGCCGCGATGTGCGGCGCGAGCATCCCCTACGAGATGAAGGCGGCCATCGAGCGCTTCGGCGACGACCAGGCTTCCGTGGAGGCGTTCGGAATCGAGTACGCGACCGAGCAGTGCGCGGAGCTCCTCGCGAACGGGGTCCCGGGGCTCCACTTCTACACCCTCAACAAATCCAAGGCGACCCGCCAGATTTATACGAACCTCGGCATGACGGTCTCCTCTCAACGCGCATCAGAATGAACGTCAGCACGGGTTGAGCACGGCCGACAGTCGTACGTGTCCGCCCGCCTTCGCGACGGCCAGGCCGCTCCCCGACTCGTCCACCGTCACCTCGGCGAAGGCGGAAGCGTGGGCGGACGCTTTTGGGGAAGGGGGAATGTGCCCGTGGTGCCACGTAGTCGGTGAGTCGCGTCAGAAATTTGGGGGAGGGTGATCGGGTGCCTCCTCGTCCTGGTCCTGCTCGACGGGTGTCACCATGAGGGTCGTGCCGGGGACCCGGTAGCGCTCGCCAGCCCAAAGTCCCAGATCGAGGACCTGGCACCGCTCGGAGCAGAACGGGCGCCACGCGTTCTCTTTCCACGTCGTACGCTTCCCGCACATCGGGCAGGTCATGCGGCGAATCATACCACCGGGGGGGACAAGGATCGAGGCCTGCCGAACGTGACAGGGCGGCTCGACGCGCTGTGCGTGATGTATGACCTGCGGTCCGGCCAACTGTGGCTCAATTCCGTCCAGCGCAAGGAGCCTCGGCCCTTTGGCTTTGATGATATCGCGCAGATCGAATGAGGGGCGCCTTCTGAGAACGGCTCTCCCGCCACGACGTGAAGTCTGGACAGAATGGCGCTCCGCGTGATGCAGGGGTGACGAAAATTGTTGCAACCCATGCTCTCCAATGAGCGTCATCGACTTGGAGATCAAGGAATTCAGGGTCTTAGCCAGCCGGTAGGCAGGCACCAAGCTTGCGTTCCAGGCTGCGACCAGAGTGAAAAAGGCAAACCACTCGAGAGGGTGGGACGCAAAGCCAAGGGACCTATTGGGGAGGAGTCTTCCCGGGTAAGCCTGGTTGCCACGCTGCACATCAGATGCATGGCAGGAGTGCGCCCATCCTTCGAGGGTCGAGGGATGGGCGTTTGTATTTGGGAAGGGCCTCTGACGGCTCGCTTCTGCTCCCTTGAGCTGGCTCAGCCACGCTAAACGAGGAAAGGGCTCGGCTATGACGCGACCATACCGAAGACGGCTCATCGCAGGTAAAGTTCCCAATCGCTTCTCCCTGACCAACTTTAACTTTTTTCTCCTCCTCTTTCTCATCTTTGGAGGAGCGCTTTTTGGTCCTCTAATCATTGGGCTGGAGTCCGACCTCTTCCCATATTTCTACAGCCCGGAAGAAGTCGCGACTCAGTACCTAATGTTTCAACAGCTCATTTGGCCCCCGCTCGTTCTCCTCTTTGTAATTCTGTGCGTCGGAACCGTCATTTTCACCCACAGAATTGCCGGGCCCCTCTACAGGCTTCGTAGCGTGTTGAAAACGATTGGAGAGGGAAACCTGAGCGTCCAGGCCACGATCCGCAAGCATGACTATTTGCATGAAGAGGCCGACTGCATTAACGAAATGATCGAATCGCTTCGTCTCAAGATCATGGACATTGAAACGCAGTATCGAGTGGTGCTGGGTGAGGTGAGTGAGTTGAAACGGGCTGAGGGGGGCGGTCGGGGCTCCACAGAACGGATACAGCGCTTGGAGGCGGAAATGGATCGGCTGGGCTCGCAACTCCGTTTTTTCAAGACGGCTTCCTGACGTGTAAGCAGGACCAGGGAGGGTGTTGACACGTGGGACCGGACCTCAGCTCATACCGGGAACGGCTGCGACATGTGGACTCGTCTGGCTATACGCTCCTGGAGGTGGTGACGGCGGTCGCCCTTGTCTCAATCCTCGCCGGCCTCGCGATTCCGCTGTACACAGGCTATCTCGAGAAGGCCAAGATCAAGCGGACGATCGTGGAGCTCCGCTATTTTGCCAAAGCGATTGATCTCTACGAGATGGATACGGGGACGTTGCCTGCGACGATGACGCTGGCGGGTGTGCCCGCCAATGTTCGTGACCCTTGGGGAAACCCCTATCAATACTGGATCACCGCTCCCAGCGGTTCTGGCAATTCTGGCAAGGGGAAGGGCTCGGGCCCAAAATCGGGCGGCAGTCTTCCTCCGGGGCAGGTGCGCAAGTACAAGCAACTCAATCCAGCCAATTCTGATTATGATCTCTTCAGCACGGGTCCGGACGGAAAGAGCGTCCCACCGCTCCAGGGCAAGCCAAGTCACGATGACATCATTCGCCTGGAGGATGGGGACTTCTTTGGCCAGGTGTCAGACTACCTGTAGCCAGAATGATTCACGGGTCGCGAGCCAAGCGCCTTGCATCGCGCCGTGATCTCTCCTTGATCGACCCAGGCTGGAGCGGCCTCACGGTCTTTTCCCAGCAGAGGGGGAGCAGGCTAGTCGGCAAGGGGAAAGGTGATGATGAGGCCGCCCAGCACGTCACCCACCTTGTAGGGCATGGCTGACTTACCGGCCAGGTCGGTGTGGCAGCCGACGCAGCGCTGCGCGGTCGCGACCTCCGCATAGATCGCCTGAAAGTGGGGCCTTCCCTCCAGGGTGACCACGCCCGTGTAGGGCGTGCTCGGATTGCGCCGAACGGCATCCAGCCCACGCCGTTCGAACTCGGTCTGCGGCGCGTTACTCTCGTTGAGCGGCTGGAGGCTGGCCAGGCGATAGCGGATTCCGTTCGCTTCGGCGACGCGGCCGGTCGCGAGCACGAACTGGTCGGGGAGGGGCAGGCCGCCGCTGCCCTGCCACTCGCGTGTGGCACGGACGACGCCCTTCACTTCGAGATGATCCACCACATTCGCCTGGTAGACGGTTCGGTTCGCGTCAACGACGGCGTGGACGAAGTCCGCGGCACGGCTCGCCGAGATGTCGACCTGCGTCGCGGATGGCGGCGTCGGGAAGAGCAGCGCCCAGTACCCCGCGGCGGTCATGATCCCGACAAGGATGAGGACGATGCCCCAGGTTGTGTGTCGACTCATGTGTCAGCTACCATGAAGAGATTGGCGTGGGCTCAGGCACGCGGTCATGGATACGGGCCTCGCCGCCCGGAGCATGAGCTGCCGTAGGATAGGACACCGGCGAGTGATGCAAAAGTAAAAACTCAGTCCCTGACATCACCATCCGGGTGACCAACCCCCGCTCCAGCAGGGGTTTAGGGTACCCTACAACCGGTCAGCCGGTCGAGAAGGTTTTTCGCGGGCTTCCCGCTCCGGTCGACCCCGACCCCTCCTCCCGCTGTCAGGCCCCCCCATCCGAAGGGCTGCGCGTTGGCCGCATCACGGTATGGTTGAAGCAACGCGACGGTTTTGCTGCGAGACGACTATGGCCCAGATGCCCCGCAAGGAGATACGTATCCCGATCGAGGGCAACATCGTGTATTCGGTCGGCTTCGCCACCCAAGGGGGCACCGTCAAGGACATCTCCATGCATGGCTGTCTGGTGGAGTCGGATCGTTCCCCGCATCCGGCTTCGATGCTTTCCTGCCGTATCGACCTGCCGGAGATGGACGAACCCTTGGAGGTCCAATTAGCGCTGGTCCAGTGGGTGCAAGGCAGCCATTTCGGGTTGAAGATCGTCGAAATGTCCGTCGACACGCAGAAGCGGCTGCGCCGGTTCCTGGATGACAGTTACATGCAGCTCGCCCGCGCGAGGCGTGGCCGACACAGGCTCGAGCCCGCTCCCCCCAAGCGATCGCCATCGGTCATGGTAAGTCCGCTCTGGGCCGCCTCGGCGTTTGAGGGAGGTTTTGTGCCGCCCAATCCGGATCCTCCCGTGGGGAACAGCTGCCTGGGCAATCCCGTGGCGATCCCACCCCAGGACCTCTCGGCCTTCGTCGGCTGGATCCTGGATGCGCGGCAGGCCTTCGAGCAGGGGGAGCCGTTGCCGGCGCCGCCGATGCTCGAGTTCACGGAATTCAAAGCCTGCACCCAGTTCATTCAAACCCTGCTCCGTGAATCTCACACGGCACACTCACGCTCCACCGAATCCTCCTCACGGCGCCATTCGCAACACGAGGTGATGGCGCACCCGCCGACGCAGCTCGAATCCGACGACAGCGCGCCCCAGGGCGTCCCAACCCAGGAAGCAGATGTCGACCACGACGAGGGGTATCCCTCGGCGAGTACCGAGCCGCTCACGTCCGTTGAGGAGCGGGCGGAACGTCGCCCTCATGACCGACGAGCCGTCCCCCGCGCCAACAAACCCCGCCGGCTTCCCCTATCCGCTCGTCTCGCTCGGCTCACGGCCAAGCTGAAGTTTCCGTTCTGGTTCGCGAGGGTGTGAGGCCGGGTCGACTGATTGCCTTTGTGCCACTCCATGAGTAGTGATACACTGCCATGTCCCGGACGCGGCCGCGCCGGGACAGATCAATGAGTCCGTCCTCGCTCTCTCATCCAGCGGTCCATTGCCACGGGCAACCGGCCGGCGGGCGCGGCCGGACCTGAAGGCCGTCCATGCCGCAATCGAGCAAGCAAATCATCATCCTGGGCGCCGGGCGGGTCGGCACCTCGGTCGCCGAGGCGCTCGTCCGAGAGGGCAACGACGTCACGGTCGTGGACACGCATCCGGGCCCTTTGCAGGAGCTTCAGAACCGGCTCGACATCCGCACCGTCCTCGGCAACGGGGCCTTCCCCAAGACGCTGCGGCAGGCCAACGCGCCGCAGGCCGACATCATTCTGGCCGTCACCGACAGCGACGAGGTCAACATCACCGCCTGCCAGATCACTTGGCTGCTCTTTCACACCCCGACGAAGATCGCCCGCATTCGCGCCGCCGAGTACCTCGCCACGGCCGAGCTGTTTTCCGAGAAGGGCATTCCGATCGACGTGATCATCAGCCCGGACCAGATCGTCGCGAGCTACATCAAGCGCCTCATCGAGTATCCGACGGCGTTCCAGGTTTTGGACTTCGCCCAGGGCAGGGTGGAGCTCGTCGCGGTCAAAGCGTATCACGGCGGGCCGCTGGTCGGTCACCAGTTGCGCGACCTCGCCGAGCACTTGCCTGGCATCGAGGCGCGGGTGGCGGCGATCTATCGGCACGACCGCGCCATCCTTCCGGAAGGCGACACGGTGATCCATGCCGGGGACGAGGTGTTCTTCGTCGCGACACCGACCAACATCCAGGCCGTGCTGAGCGAGCTGCGCAAGCTCGAGCGCCCCATGGAGCGGATCCTGCTCGCCGGCGGCGGCTACATCGGCCACCGGCTCGCGCTGGCCCTCGAGGACGCCGACTACAACGTGAAGCTGATCGAGCTGAATCCGGATCGGGCTCGCATGCTGTCGGAGGATCTCCGGACCTGCATCGTCCTGCTCGGAGACGCGACGGACGAGGAGCTGCTCCGGAGGGAGGGGATCGAGGCCATCGACGCCTTCTGCGCGCTCACGAATGACGACGAGGACAACATTCTCTCCGCCCTCATGGCCAAGCGTTTGGGGGCGAGAAAAGTGATGGCCCTGATCAACCGCACGGCCTACGTCGATCTGGTGCACGGTGCGAGCACGATCGACATCGCCATCTCCCCCCAGCAGGCCACGATCGGCACGCTGCTCACACACGTGCGGGGCGGGCGGGTGGCGTCGGTGCACTCGCTGCGACGCGGAGCGGCGGAGGCGATCGAGGGCATCGCCACGGGCAGCCCCCGCACCTCCTCGCTGGTCGGGCGGACGATCTCACGCATCAAGCTGCCCCCGGGGACGACCATCGGCGCGATCGTGCGTGGTGACGAGGTCATCATGGCGCACCACGACTCGATCGTGCAGGAGGGAGATCACATCATTCTCTTCCTCGTCGACAAACGCCACCTCGGAGAGGTCGAGCGGCTCTTCAAGGCCGCGACCTGAGGGCGACAGCCGTGCGGTTCGCTGCGATCCAGCGCGTCATGGGGCTCCTGCTGGCGGTCTTCAGCACGGCCCTGCTCCCGCCCATCGGCCTGTCCCTCTACTTTCACGATGGCGCCGCACCCGCCTTCGTCAGCGCCTACGGCATCACGCTCGGCGCCGGCGTCCTCCTCTGGCTTCCCGTCCTCCGCAACCGCGATGATATCCGCGTCCGGGAGGGATTTCTGATCGTGACCCTCTTCTGGACCCTCCTCGCGCTCTTTGGCGCGCTTCCCTTCCTGACCTCGGAGCGGCCGGTGATGGGCTTTACCGATTCATTCTTTGAGTCCATGTCGGGCCTGACCACGACCGGGGCCACAGTCCTGTCGGGGATCGACGACCTGCCGGAGTCCATCCGCTATTACCGCCAGCAACTCCAATGGCTCGGGGGCATGGGAATCGTCGTCCTGGCCGTCGCGGTCATGCCGATGCTGGGGGTCGGCGGCATGCAGCTGTACCGCGCCGAGACGCCGGGGCCGGCCAAGGAAACCAAGCTGACACCTCGCATCGCCCAGACGGCCAAAGCCCTCTGGTACATCTACCTGGGCCTCACCGTGGCCTGCTTCCTCGCCTACTGGTGGGCCGGCATGAGCCTGTTCGATGCGGTGGGGCACAGTTTCTCCACCATCGCCATCGGGGGCTTCTCCACCCATGACCAGAGCCTCGGCTATTTTCAGAGCCGGACGATCAACCTCGTCGCGGTGGTCTTCATGGTGCTGGCCGGAATCAATTTCGCCCTGCACTTCCACGCCTGGCACGCGAGAAGCCCGCTGCCCTACCTCGGCGATCCCGAAGTACGGACCTATCTCGGCGTCCTCTTCGTCGTGAGCACCCTGAGCATTGTCGTGTTGAACGAGCTGAAGGTCTTCCCCGACATCGGCGCGGTGGTCGATCACGGCCTGTTCCAGGCCGTCTCGATCGCGACCACGACGGGGTTCACGACCACCGGCTTTCACACCTGGCCGGTCTTCCTGCCCGTCCTCTACCTCGCGGCGAGCTTCATCGGCGGGTGCGCGGGGTCGACGGCGGGCGGCCTGAAGGTCATCCGCGTCCTGCTGCTTTACAAGCAGGGGCTGCGTGAGCTGCGCCGCCTGATTCATCCCGACGCCGTCCTGAGCATCAAGATCGGGGACAAGCCCATCGAGGACCGCATCATGAACGCGATCTGGGGCTTCTTCTCGCTCTACGTGGTGAGCTTCGTTCTCCTCACCTTGGCCATGAGCGCCACCGGCACGGATCTGATCACGGCGTTTTCCGCCGTGACCGCCTGCCTGAACAACCTGGGGCCGGGATTGGGGGAGGTGAGCGCGACCTACGCCGGGCTCACCGACGTGGGCAAGTGGATCCTGTGCACGGCCATGCTGCTGGGCCGGCTGGAGCTCTTCACGCTTCTGGCGCTGCTGACCCCCGCGTTCTGGCGGGGGTAGGGCAGCCGGGCGAGCCCATTCTGTCCATCATCCCTGAAAGGATCGCGGTCTTGGCCACATCTCATCAAGAGGAGGACCAACGAGCGGGTGATGGTCGAACGTGACATCGAAAAACTGCTGGGCGGCTACGCGACCGGCACGCTGACCGATGAGGAGCGGCACAGGCTCTTCGAGGCCGCGCTGCACGACCAGGCACTGTTCGACGCGCTGACGCACGAAGCCGCGCTGAAGGAGGTGCTCGACGACCCGACGCACCGGCGCCGGGTCCTGGCCGCGCTGGAGGCGCAACAGCGGTCGGCCCGCCGTCCGTTGGTCGTCATGCTGGAATGGTTCCGCCGCCCGGCAAACGTGGCGCTCGCCGGGACGCTGGCCACAGCGGTCATCGCGGTCTGGATCTTCGTGGCAATCGAGCGCGAAAGGACCGAGCGGCCTTTTGCAGACGATCTGGTTGCCCAAGTCAAGCAGACCGCGCAACCGGCGGAGCCGCATCCCGATCCTTCGGCCGGGAAAGACGCGCTCGAACGCTCCGGAACCGGCGGCAAGCTCGAGGTTGGAGGCACGGCCTCGGAAAAGAAATCTGCGGAAGCCGACCCCGGCGCGGAGCCGCGCGTGGCTCAGGACCGGTCGCGTGCTGCCGGCCGAGCCGAGACAGGGGCAGTTTCCAAGCCGCGGTCTGGTTCCCAATCTGCGACGCCCGAGGCGAAGGCAAGGAGAATGGATCCCAAGCGAGCCATCGCCCCAGCGGCGAAGCAGGCTGAGTCTCAGCGGGGCGCTTCGCCGGGAGCTCCTGCACCTCCGGCCGTGTCGGGCTTCCGCGTCCCGCCGGAGAAGAAAGAGCCTCAAGCCGCCGCCTCGGGGGCGCCACCTGCCGCCAGCGCGCAAGGCCGTCCACGGTGGTTGACCTCGTATCGCCGTCCGGTCGAGCCAGGTCCCGCGCGGCACCTGTATTATGCACGCCTTGCTCCCGCGCCTCGAGGGGAAACCGAGGAGATGTCCCTGAGCCGGCAAGAGGAAATGGAACAGGCTCCCGAGCGCTCACAGCGTGAACCGGCTGAGCAGACAATGAGTGCGGAGGCCTTGACGAGCCTGTCGGCGGGCGTCGGTCTGGCCGAACTCACGCCGTTGGGGCTCCGGTACAGCGTCCTCAAGCAGGACGAGGCCGGCGACTTCGCGGAGACGAACCCTGGCGGTCCGTTCAAGGCCGATGATGCGATGCAAGTGACCGTCGAGGTCAACGAGGCTGGCTACCTCTACGTCTTCCGGCTCGGCTCGCGCGGCGACTGGCGCTGGATCACGCCCGCAGGCCCGCTCGGTAAAGAAGAGAGGAAATCCGGTGTCGGCGTCCTCCGGGGAAAACGCTACGTCATCCCCAGCGCTGGAGTCCTCCCGCTTTATGGCGCAGCGTCCGCCAACAAGATGATCCTCATCTACTCCCGCCAACCCCGGCCGGAGCTGCAGGTCTTCCACCCCGCGGTGCTCGAACGACAGGAGGGGGACGAGAGACCCTCCCTCGACCTCGACACCCTGCTCAGCCGCGCGCGCATCGGCACGTCGATGCAACCCTTGCTCGTCGAGCAGGTCCAGCCCGACAAACCGGAGGGATCGCAGGAGCGCGCCGTCTACATCGTGAATCCGGAAGCCGGCCGGGATGCCGCCATCGCGATCGAGCTGACCTTTCCTGCGGACTAGCGTCTCATTCAGTTCTTCACGCCCACCCTCGAGTCCCGCCCTGCATTATTCTGTCTCCCCGGCCACGGGGTGGGCGTTTGAAAAGTCTCACAGGTTCTCGCAGATAGCTCACATCACATCGGGCTGAGAGGATTTGTCCGCTGCCGAGCAGATCATCCACGTCCGCCCTACGATCGGAGCATTCCTCATTCGGTGGTTGATTCCGCCGAACATCAGCTGTACAAGAACCTTGAGCGCGCGGCCAGCTTGGCAACTCCCCCTTCCGCTTGAGAGGTGCAACGCAATGAAGGGTATGCCGGACAATACGAAGCAGGAGGTGTACAGGGAATTTTCGAAGCTGGTGAACATTTCGCCGGGGCAACTCCAGCGCTGGCTCAAGACCAAGGCCTCGCGCAGCGTTGGCGCCAAGGGCAAGGGCGGCGGGGAGTCGACCGGGCACGCTTCGGGGCGCCGGATCGTCAGGATCCGACGCAAGAAGAAGGACACGTTGACAGTCAGCGACTACCGGCACATGAAGAAGGTCATCGGCTACATCAAGCGCCACCGTGCTCAGCGGCCGAAGGGCTCCGCGAGGGAGTCAGCCTGGCGCTATTCGCTGATGAACTGGGGACACGACCCGCTCAAGGGCTCCGCCAAGAGGCGGCGCCGTGCAGGCCGACATAAGTAGGCTCAGCTCGCCGCCGCTCCCGAACCTTCGCTGGGCGGCCGCCGGCCCCGGCTGTCGAATTCTTTACTGAGGTACCGCCACACCTTGTCCATGGCTTTCTCGAGCAGCTCAGGGCCCTTGCATCGGCGTTGGCGTTCTTCGCCGTGCCGCTCTGTCCAAGACAAGGCCAGCGGCAGCGGGATCAACCTGACTGGTCCGCCGATCAGCTCCGCCCAGAGCATCCCGAGGACTGTGCCCATGCGAACGGGGACGGGGATCGGACGCACGGGATTCCGCACGAGATCCTGGCACAGCTCGGCCGGGGACGTGACCAGCAGCTCGCGGCAGGCCGCGGGCCGATCCGCATAAATGGCGCATGCCTCGTTCTCCAGGAACGGACAGGGCAGCCGGAGCGCGTAATAGTCCCGGTTGGTCTGCTCCATGTCCTCATCCGACAGTTGCCTGTCGGTGTCGGCGATCTCGCTCAGGCGAGACCACAGTCCGGCCTCTTCCAGCCGGCCGCGTGTCGTCTCGATTCTTGCCTGAACGTGGTGCCGTTGAGGATCCGGAAGATTCTGCACCGCGTCGGCGAGTGCGAAGGCCTCCGGCGGGGAGACGGGCACGAGCATGCGGCAGCAGGCCGCGCAGCCCATCCGGCAGGAAATCGCCAGCCCGGTCGCTTCGGCGCGGGCTTGCTCGAGCGCGACCGCCCGCTCGCCGACATCGCGCAGGGTCGGGACGATGCTCGTGAGGGGGACGAAACCGGTCGGGACCTCGACCTGGGTGTGGACCTCTCCGGCGGGGGTGTTCACGGCAACGTGAAGTCGTTCGACGGGGTGGGCGCCTCCGCTGGACATGGGCGTCTACTGGATCACGCCCAGCTCGCGCCCCACCTTGGCGAAGGCCGCGACCGCCTGCTCGAGCTGCTCGCGCTGATGCGCGGCCGAGATCTGGACGCGCACCCGCGCCTGCCCCTTCGGCACGACGGGATAGCTGAAGCCGATGACGTAGATGCCCTCTTCGAGCAGACGGTCCGCCATCCGCGTCGCGAGGGCGGCGTCCCCCAGCATGACGGGGATGATGGGGTGCTCGCCAGGCACGAGCGTGAACCCCAGCGACTCGAGGCTCCTGCGGAAGAACGCCGCATGCTCCCGCAATGACTTGCGCAGCTGCTCGCCCTGGGCGACGAGCTTGAGGGCCTTCAGCGCGGCCGCCGTCAGGGCGGGCGGCAAGGCGTTGGAGAACAGATAGGGGCGCGAGCGCTGGCGCAGGAGCTCGATGATCTCCTTTCGACCTGTCGTGAAGCCTCCAGAGGCGCCGCCCAGCGACTTGCCCAGGGTGCTGGTGATGATGTCCACCCGATCGGCGACGCCGAAGTGATCCGGCGTGCCCCGGCCGTTCTGTCCCAGCACGCCGGTGGCGTGGCTGTCATCGACGGCCACGGCGGCGTCGTACCGTTCGGCCAGCTCGGTGATGCGATCGAGCCGGGCAAGGTCGCCGTCCATCGAGAACACGCCGTCCGTCGCGATCAGCCGCAGGCGGCAGGCCGCCGCCTCTTGCAGGGCGGTCTCCAGGTCCTTCATGTCGGCATGGGCGTATCGAAACCGTTTGGCCTTGCAGAGGCGAATCCCGTCGATCACGCTGGCGTGGTTGAGCGCGTCGCTGATGATGGCGTCGCGGTCGTCGAGAAGGGTCTCGAACAAGCCGGTGTTCGCGTCGAAGCAGGACGTATAGAGAATCGTGTCCTCGGTCCCGAGGAATTGGCTGAGCGCCTGCTCCAGCCGCTTGTGCTGATCCTGGGTGCCGCAGATGAACCGGACGGAGGCCATCCCGTAGCCGTGGGTGCGCAAGCCTTCGGCCGCCGCCTGGACCACGTCGGGGTGATTGGCGAGCCCCAGATAGTTGTTGGCGCAGAGGTTGACGACGTCACCCTGGGCCACGCGAATGACCCCATCCTGCGGGCCCAGGAGCTGCCGCTCGCGCTTGTACAAGCCCGCCTTCCGAATCTCGTCGAGCTGCGCGTCGATCGCTTTTTTCAAAGAGGTGTAGGCCATTGCGCCGACCTCCGCCCCCTCACCCTCACCCTCTCCCCCGCCGGGGGAGAGGAAAGGCAGAGGGAGATCACAGGATGACTGATATCATCAATTTGCAAGACAGCACGCTAGGGAACGAGCACGACCTTCCCGCACTCCTGGGAATTCAACAGGTCGAAGCCCTTCTGGAACTCGGACAGCGGAAAGCGATGGGTCACGACCGGCTTGATATCGAGGCCGGCCTTGAACAGGCCCGCCAGCTTGTACCACGTTTCGAAGAGCTTGCGGCCGGTGACCCCGTAGACCCGGATGCCCTTGAAGATGATCTCGTTCGGCAGATCGAAGCTGACCGACCCCGTGGGAATGCCGAAGAGGGTGACGCGGCCGCCGTTCTTCACCGTCTTGAACGCCAGGTGCAGGGCCGAGGGGTTGCCGGACATCTCCAGCGCCGTGTCGACGCCCTCGCCCTCGGTCAGGTCGGCCACGGCGGCGGACAGATCTTCCTTGGACATCGTCCCCGCGTTGAGCACATGCGTCGCGCCGAGGTCACGCGCCAGCCGCAGACGGTAGTCGCTGACATCGGTCGCCAGGATCATGGACGCCCCCGCCACGCGAGCGACGGCGATGGCCAGCAAGCCGGTCGGCCCGCAGCCGCTGACGAAGACCGCCTGGCCCGTCACATCCTCGGCGAGGGCCGCATCGACGGCGTTGCCGAGCGGTTCCTGGACGCAGGCCAGCTCCGGCGGGATGGCACGATCGGTCTTCCACAGGACCCGCTCGGACAGGACGACCGCCTGGGCGTAGGACCCGTCGAAATCGACGCCGAGAATCTGGTAATTCTTGCACACGTGCGCCTGCCCGGTCCGGCATTGATAGCAGAGGCCGCAGGTCAGGTGGGACTCGGCCGCCACGAAATCGCCCACCTCGATGCCCGATACGGCTTGGCCGAGCTCGACGACCTCGCCGCACATCTCGTGCCCGATGATACGCGGCAAGGTCAGGCGACTGCTCGCCCAGGGGTCCCAGTTATAAATGTGCGCGTCCGTTCCGCAGAGCGAGGTCGCCATGACGCGGACGACGACCTGGTGGGGACCCGGTGTGGGATCGGCCCGATCCATGAGCGTCAGGCCGGGCTCGGGGGTAGTTTTCACGAGAGCTTTCATGGGTATCTCTTCCTCATTCTGCTTCTGTACCGGCGTGGCACGGCGGCCGGGCTGTCGCTGCCCAAAAATCATACCACAGTGACATGCCAGATGCGGTACGATGTGCCGTTTCCCAGGACCGATCCAACGACCGGCGTGGCGCACTAGGCGGCCCCGAGGTCCGCGGTGCAGTGCGCGCAGCGCCTGGCCTTGATGGCGATGCTCGAGAGGCAGTACGGGCATTCCTTGATCGTCGGCGAGGTCGGCGCGGCCTGCGACTTCGCCTCCAGGAAACGATTGATCTGCCGCACGAACAGAAACAAGACGAGTGCGATGACGAGGAAGTCCAGCACCGTCTGGACGAAGAGGCCGTAGTTGATCGTCACCGCGCCCGCGGCTTTGGCCTCGGCGAGCGTGGCGTACTGGCTACCCGAGAGCGTGATGAACAGGCTGGCCACGGGCACCCTCCCGAGCAGGAACCCCACCGGGGGCATGAGGATGTCGGCCACCAGGGATGAGACGATTTTGCCGAAGGCGGTGCCGATAACTATTCCCACCGCCATGTCCACGACATTGCCGCGCATGGCGAATTGCTTGAACTCTCTCCACATGATCGCGCCTCCGTTCATTCAGGGTTTCACCTTCCAGGGGCCTCGTCACAGGTTCCAGGTTCCAGGTGCCACGTTCGATGAGACCTGTTTACCGGGGGAGCTTGCTTCCCATCGCCCTGTGATCGTGCATGATTTGGCTTTTCGATTCTCCCTCCGTCTGTGTCAAGATAGAATCCGTTAGGTCTTGCGTCAACGCGACGGTGCTCCACAATGTCCGAATTGCCGCCCACCTCGTCTCCCATCACCGCCCGCCAGGTCGAGGGGCTCGGTATGCTCGCCCTCGGAGCCGTTCTGGCCGGCGCGCCCTTCCTCGTGACGCTGCCCTCCCAGGCGGGTCTCCTCCTGCTATCCTTCCTCGTCGGTTGCCTGCTCCTGCTCGTGGGCACCGCCCTGGCGCCCCTTCCGCGGAGGGCGAAGGTCTTTCTCTTTTTCGCCGTGCCCTTCGGCCTCATCTACTGGATCTTCGATCTCAACGCCACGCTCATGGAGCGCCGCGCGCGCATGGCGGAGGGTCGTACGGGCCTGCATCGCGTGTACGAGGCGGCCACGGCGTTTCGGAAGACTCACGGCACCTACGAGATCGGGGATCGCGCCGACCTCAACCTCGAGGGCCTTCGCGCGAAGCGCTACTCGTTCTGGTACGCCGTGAAGGGTGAGCCCCGCGTGCTGCGCGGCAGCGCCACCGAGACGGCTCCCTGCGATCTCACCACACCGCCCACCACCGCCAGCGTGGCCGCCTCGCCTTCGACCTTTGTCGCCGCGGCCAAGGGCAACCTCGACGACGATGCCACCTGCGATGAATGGACCATCACCGAGTCGGGTGAGGAGCGCCACGAGCTCAAGGATCTGCATCAGTAAACGAGTCCGTATGGACGAATCGGCTCGCCGGACGACCCGACGGCTCCTCCGCGACCCGTGACTAGACCAGATCGCGCGGGAAGGATCGATCCCACCGCTTGGAGAAGATACGGGTGCCTTGCTCGTAGGCGTCGAGCGTCGCGTGGAGCCGGAAGACATCGGACCCGGCGGTCAGGCGGGTGTGCGTTTCGATGCGGGTGGTCCAGTCGCCGCGACGAAGCACGGTGATGTGCTGCACGTCGACCTGCGCGGAAAGCGGCGCGCTGGGAAACATCCCTCCCTGGGAGAGTGGTGGGATACGGGGGCTTGGATCGGCCTCGGCAAACTACAGCAGGAATCGCAGGCCGACGAGGTAGGCGGAGCTTGCCCGATCCAAGGGCAATCGTTTCGACCATCGGACGTCGACCAGGGTCGGCGTGCTCAGATGCGGGAGCGATGCCGGCACCCGGACGCGCAGGACCTGGCCGAGTGAGACTGGCTCACCCATGAGGACCAAGAGGCCGCCGGGGCCGAGGTTCAAGCCGAGAGCCGTCCCGGTGCGGTTGGTCAACTTGGCGGTCCCGTTGCGCTCCGTCGCCTCCTCGATCATCGACGAGAACGTGTAAGCGATGGGCCTGAGCAGGGACACGCGATCCTCATGTCCCCGACTCTTTACCTTGCCTCCACGGTGGGAAGCCTCACTCCGCGGCCGGGGTTTCACCGCCTGCGTATGACTCACCCTGTCCAGCCGACCCGAAACTTCATCTAATACTGCACTCTGCGCTGCCATGCTTGCTCCCTCCTTGCCACTGTGCAGGCTGACTTGGTCCGCGTCACGCCGCCATGAACTGGCCCGGCTCCGTGACGCCCGGGCGCTCTGTCGCCATGAAGGTCTGCCTGAGCGCGTCGCGAGCTCGCAACCCCGCGTCCAGGTCCCAGCAGTTCACGATCGCCAGCCGGAAGCCGCCCGGCGGCATGGCGTGAAGCTCCGGGTCCTTGTCCTGATGGAAGGGGATCTGGATGCTCGAGATACCCGGCTGCGCGAGACAGGCCCCCACGACGTCGGCGCTCACCTTCGGATAGCGCGCGCCATGCTCGCCGAACAGCACCACACTGTAACCGGTTCGCCTGTCGGCGTCCCTGTAGGTCCAGCGTCGGCCGGTGTAGAGCAACACGATGTGCTCGACCCAGCCGCGGCCGTAGAGATCCACCCACTGATCGCTCATGCGCAGATGGCATTCGATGATCGTGCCGCCGATCGTTTCGAAATTGACGATGCCCGCGTAGCCTTGGAGGTATTTGCGGAGCCACGCTCCCAGGTAGCTTTCGAGGTGGGTACGCGCCTCCGCCAGTACCGTCCAATAATCGAACATCCCATTGCCGAGGGCCTTGCCGATCACGTGACGCCACCAGAGGGGCTCGCCGTCCCGGACCGCCACATCCGTGCTGACGTGCTCGCCGGACAGCAGGGGCATCCACATGTGCCCCGGCTGCTGCTTGCGCTCATAAGCTTCGGGGGTCTCGATCACCGCGCTGCCTGTGCCCATACCCTTCATGTTGTAAATGGGCTTGCTGAACACGGGGAACCTGGGGGGAAGGAGCCCGTGCGGCGCATGTGCCAACCCCTGCGTCTCGCAGATCAGCATTTTGTTGTATACCCACCGGTGGGCCGGAAACAGCTCATAGGCGTCGCCGTCGTCGGTGGGGATCGTGACGTCGTCCGGGCAGGGCACCGCCTGGAAATACTGGGTCCGCCAGGGGTCTCGTTCGATGATCGGCATGGTCGACTAGCTCCCTTCTAGCTCCACGTGCGGCCTCTGTCCGGGTCACGAAGGGTTGGAACGGGCCCTTCGACGGCCTGGCTGCCGGAGTCGAGGGTCTGGGTAAAGCAACCGCCGTACCATCGGCCGGGGGCCTGGCAGAAAACATTCAGATCATCTGTATCTCATTGATTGGCTTGATTGTTTTCGGCAAGTTCCATGGGCCTTCAGGCTGCCGGTGATCGAGCCGGAGGGAGCTTGGAGGAAAGATCGTCGCCGGGTCTCCGCACATAGCTGAATAAAATCAATTGATTATCCTGACGTGACAGGTTGTCCATAACGGGACAGAACGTCCCGCGGTCCCGCTGATGCCCCCTGCCATCTCGTCCCGTCATTGCCGCGGACGCGGGAATCCATCCTGTGGATCATAAGAGGCAAGAGAAAGATGGATCCCCGCTAAGAACTGCGGGGGACGACAGGGGGACATGCGGCCGTGACAGAGACCGACGAGTTTCACACGCTCGCCGAAGTTTTCACAGCTCACGGCCGCGTGATGAGCGAGACGACTTCCTGATGGAGGGAGCGATCCGCCGCGCTGAGCAGGCTGCCGGCAAAGACGACGTTCTCGCACTCCCCGGTCAGGCTACTGACCACACCGCCGGCTTCGCGCACGCAGGGCACGAGGGCGGCGCTGTCCCAGGGCGACATGACCGGATCGATTGCCACATGAAGCCGTTGCCGGCACACGAGCACGTGTTGGATGCAATCGCTCACGACGCGAAACTTTTTGGCCCGCGCGACCACTTTGTCCAGCGGGTAGGGGCGCAGCCCCGGGACGGGCTGCAGAATGGACGCGTGCAGACCGCCGGCCGACACGAAGGCCTTCCCCAGGGACCCGACGGGAGCGATCTGGAGCCGCGTGGGAGTCTCGCCCGCGAGCTCGAACCAGCAGCCTGCGTCCTTCGCGGCGTAGACCGTCTCCCCCAGCGCCGGCATGTGGACGACGCCGACGACGGGATCGCCTTCGCGCAACAATCCGATGAGCGTGCCGAACGTCGGCAGGCCAAGCGCAAACGAGGCCGTGCCGTCCAGCGGGTCGACGATCCACTGGTCGCCGGACACCGGCAGTTGGTCTCCTCCGAACTCTTCGCCGAGCACGGCGGCAGCCGGATACGCCCGCATGAGCGCCGCCCGAATGTGCTCCTCCGCGCGGCGGTCCGCTTCGGTGACCTCGGTCCCATCACGCTTGTGCTCCACGGCGACCGACCGGAAAAACGGCATGATCACGCCGGCCGCCTCCCGCGCGAGGCGTCGTGCCAGCTCCAAGTGCTCTCGGTATTCATTCGTCTGCATCGGCCTCGCTCGTCCCATGGGTCACGGTGAGGGCGGGGGCAGCCTACTGGCGCGAGCATTCAAAATCAAGCACGGGTGCGAAGGGGGGAGCGAACCGGCCGCCGGCTGATGTAGAATACCGGGTTGGACGGCACCGTGAGCAGCCTTTCGATGCCCGAGCATACCCATTCCATGTCGATCCACTTGCCTCCCACCTGTGAACGCGCCCTCCTGCTGCGCTTCGTCAAAGCCGAAGCGATGGCCATGTGGTCGGTCAAGGCTGCGCAGGGGACGGACGTTCCGCCCCACGTGCGGCGTTTTCTTCTGCGCCACGAGCAGGACGAGGCGCGGCATCTTCGGGAGTTCGAGGCCTCCCTGGGGACACGCGCCCGAGACAAACCGGCTCTGCCGCGTGTGCCGGAGCAATGGGCGGCGCTGGCGGTGCACCTGTTCGGCTATGAGACGCTGGGGCTCGAGTTTGCGAAGCTTCTGGTGGGATTGCGGCCGGACCTAGGACCGATTCTCGAGGATGAGGAAGTCCACGTCGGGTTTTTCGAGCGGGAGATCCGCCAACTCCTCGTCGCGGGCGGCGGCGCCGCCCGATTGGCCCGGCGTTTCGCCGAAGCATGGTGGCGCCGCCTCCCCAAGACGGTCGACCGGTACCTCCGTGACGATGCGCTGGCCCCCTACCGGCACGACCTTCGCCGGACGATCCTCGACGCCATCCACCGGCGCTTCCATGCCCTCGGTTTGCTCGAGGAGACCTCCCCGTCGACGGCGGGCGCCGCGCCATTTTCCTAAACGCGCCACACCGAGCTCCGGTGCATCTCCCGCCGCCGGCCGGCGCTCCGTCACCATCGACACCGGCTCCGTCTGTGTTGAACAGTCGGATGTCGCCAAGCCCGACCGGAGCCGCCTACCAGCTCTCCTGCTCATCGATGAACCGCCTGGACCTCAGGAGGTCCTCGTGGGAGCAGATCCCTTTCTCCACCAGCAGATGCTCGACTGCCGCCACGCGAGCGATCAGCTCGGGCAACATCATGTCGAGGCGTTCCGAAAGGGCATCCATATCAGGCTTGATCCCGCGGGACCGTGACGTGGCCGCGGTCCGGCTGCGGCGACCGGGTCGCTGAGCCCGTGCGCCTGGTTTGCGCGAAGGTCTCTTCTTCCTTGCCATGCATGTCCTCCTCTCGTGGTCTATCGCGGCTCCGCCCTCTGCACGTCCAGGATGACGACCTCCACGAAGAGATCCTGCCCCGCCAGCGGATGGTTCCAGTCCACGGTCACCGACTCATGATCGAGCGCGATCACGCGCAAGGTGCGCCCGATTTGATCCTCGTACTCGGCACCGACGGCCACATCGGGGGGAAATCCTGTGCGTGGCAACGTCATGATTTTCGCCTCGTTGTAGAGACCGAAGGCCTCGCTCGCGGCGACGCGGATACGCGCCGTCCCACCGCGACGCATGCCGGTCAACGCCTGCTCCAGCGAGGGCCGCAGCTCCCCCTGGCCGTGCACATAGGAGAATGGACCGTCGCCCGCGGTCGTCCTCAGGACCGTCTCGTCCGCGCCTCTGATCGTGTACTCCATCGTGACCCGCCTGCCGGCCTCAATGGCCAGGCCGGTGGGCTCCTGGATGTGCTGGTGCGTGCAGGCCTGGAGGCCTGCCACGAGGGCTAGTGCCCAGAACCCGTCGATGAGCCTTGTCTGAAGCTTCTGTCGGGACAAGCGCATGGCGGCGTCCCCTCACCGGCCGTCGTGGGACCTGCAGGCAAGGGTAAACAAGGGCGCCGCCAAAGTCCAGGTGCGGTAACCACGTGCCGGGCAGTCAGAAACACAGGTGGTTATCGACAGAGGGTTGGACGGAATGCCAAAGCACTACAAAACCAGCTTGTCGGTGGCCTCACTCGCAAGCTGCAAGCGCTCGAGCTCCGCCAGGTCGGACAGCACATCGTCCACGTAGATGATCTGCAGGATTACGTCCGCATTGCCCCCGCACGTCACCCCCACACCGCGCTTCTGATCCGCCTGGAGGATGATCTCATAATCCTTCTCGTAAGCGGGTCCAGCCGGCGGCTCGAAGGTGAACGACTTGCCGTACCGCTCCGTGAGGCCCGGCATGAGGTTCGCCCGGTGCTCCAGGCAGGTCTGCAGATCCGGGCCCGGACCGATGGCGATGACCGTATGCACGAGGTGCGTGATCGGGGTGATTTGCGCGAGGTACAGCGTGAAGAACGGGGAGGGCGTCTCCGGAGCGAAGTAGTAGGCGCGCGAGCCGTTCAACGTCGTGAAGGCGTCCGGGCCCTCGAGCGGAACGAACTCCGCTCCAATCCTCAGGCCGAAGGCGTCCTCGATGGGCTCCACCGCGCCGGCATGAGGGGGCGTGACAGAAAGGGCCAGGAATGCGAGGAGAGCGACAGGTAGAATACGCATCGTGAATCTCCAACTAAAACATCATCATAAAATAAGATGCTCATGTCTTATTTTAAGTTTCTGCGCCTCAGGATGAGCAGGCTCTCCTCTTAACGGAGTCTCCGAGCCCGTGACAACCGCTACGATCGAGGGGGTGCGCCGGCGAAGGCAGGGCCTCGAACCTGCTACAATAGGCCTTCCTCACCCTCCTGAGCCCGCGCCCACGTGGGTATTCGAATCTCCCAGCGTGACGAGGTCTTTCACGTCCCTTACGGAATTCCCAACAGCGATGGGACGCCCGAATCGAACTTCGTAGACCTGAAGACCCACCCCGAATGGGTCGCGGTCCTACCTCCTTGCATCGGCTGGCCCGAGACGCGCGATCTGCTGCGCACGATCAACTCCGCAGAATCCCCACTGATGTCTCTGGCGGCCGACCAAGCCTTTGCCCATGTCAGTCATCCCGACCACGGGACGGCCCTCACGTCCTTCATCACCCTCTGCTATGCCCGGCTCACCCACAACACGAACATGACCCTGATGGATCTGGCCGGTTTTCTCAATCGCCGCACCTCGGAGCTGCTGCAACTGGCGAGCGACACCCTGGAGCGGCGCCTGCACCTCGACATGGTGCTCGAGGTCCATCCGACCATTTTTCATGTTCAGGGTGTCACCGGCTGGAGCCTGACGGTCCTGACCGCCGCCTACGGTCGCGACCAGGGAGCGGCGCGCAGCATCTGGGGCGTGGGTATGAAGGCGCTACAGGAAGCGCTCGTTGAGAGCCGCGATCAACGGGAGTGAGCAGAGGGGAGGGAAGCGTCCCAGGTCGTAGGACTCAGGAACCATTCTGGTGAAACCTGAAACCTGGAACGTTCGTCCGCGAGCTAGGACTTGGACACCGTCGCGAAGACCTCGGCGATCTTCGTCGCCGCGTACTCGGCCCACGCCAGGCCGGACTGCTCCTTCTTGTGGGAATCGGTCGCCTGGATGAGGCCCTGGCTGAGCTGTCGGGCCGTGACCTGTGCTCCGACGATGTCCTGCACGCCATGCTTGACCAGGAACTCGGCGTACCAATCGGCCCAGGCGCTGTCGGTCTTGCCTTTGAGTTGGGTCTGCTCATACTCGTGATGCGCCGCTCCCGCCTGGGTGAGCAGGGTGGCGATTCGTGCAACGTTCAGTGTCATCATGTCTCCTTTCCTTCCGCCTCTTCCGGCCGGGCCGTCCCGCATGTCCAGCAGCGGTCGAACGGCGCGTCCACGCACTCTCCACGTCTATCACTATAGCCTATCAGGCTCCCCCCAGGAAATTCTTCTTTCGATCAGCCAATAGGTGAGCCCCAATGCCAACACCACTGCCGCCGTGGCGAGGATATAGAGCGGCGTCAACTGCTTGAAATCAAACACGATGACTTTTCGCGCGATCGCCATCAGCGCGGTCGCAACCACCAGCTTCACATGGATGACGTCACTCCGGAGGTACATCGTGATGTTGATGAAGATCTCAATGGCGATCAACACTGCCAAAAAGGCGCCGAAGGTGGTGATGATGTCGCGGATCGCCAGTTCGGCAAACGATGGGCGCACGAGCCTGTCGTACATCACATAAATCACGTCCACGATGCCCCAGAGGATAGTCAGCGTCATCAACACAGCGAGCACCCTCACGGCGGCACGGATGGTGCGATGGAGCAGATTGATCAACCGATCCTCCTGGTCAACCGAGAGCTCCTCCTGGCCGATGGCCTTGAGTCGATCCTTTCGAAAATGATTCATGAGCGACTGGACGACGTTGCCGTGTTGAGCGAGGTAGTCGGGGGTGAAGTCCTTCTCGTAAAAATCGCGCAGTCCCTCGACGGACTGGAGCTCCTCACCTGAGACGCGGTTGAACGCCATGCTCCAATCCGCATACTCTCGCCGGTCGATCTGTTTCCGGGAGAGCAACTGGACATTTGAATGCCGAGGATCCCGCCGTATTTTGGCGAGGAGATCATTGATAACTTTCTCTTCCCCCTCCAGAACCTGCACGAAGGTGGCATTGCCGTAGAGCAGCATGCCGGTGATGCCAAGCGGCGCGTTGTGCTCTCGACATTCCTGCAGCAGCACGAGCAAGTCGTCCGTCGACATTGCTTTGGTGGCCGAACTGATGTACGAAACCTGGATCATGATCGTTCTCCTCGCATGAACTGCGGGCAGGAAACCATGCAATCGGGTAGTCGTGTGCCTGTGTCTTGAGAGCCGAGTCCTCTTCTTGATAACAGAGACGTGAGATGCGTGCAACCCGATGACGCGTAGGGAGCTCCACGATCGCTGGCAGTGGAGGGCCATCCCGAATTGCCCCGGGCGGTCCGTCCTGGTGAACGAGGATCGACGACTTTCCTTCGAGACGCTGCTGGGCCGACAGGCCACGGTGCGGGAGTTCATCAGCCAAAACGCCAGAGACCGCGTCCTGGTCGTGCCCCTCATAGACGGGGGCGTCATCTCCTATGTCCGGGACGATGGCAGCATCGTGCACACGCTGAATACGCCAGAGGGGTTCGCGAGGAAACTGGCGGACCTGGGCATCACCCTTGGAGACACCTCGAGCTGAAGGCTCACGGACCGAAAAAGAGAATAGAACGTTGAGCTTGGAACCTGAGCGCTGAAGCTGCACGTCTGCGGCATTGCATTTGTCCCGCTCCTACAGGTAAGGTGAAATTCCGATGCGACATGTATCTCCACGCGCAGCAATGCCGTCCAAGACGAGCCCGATCGTGATCGGTCTTCTGGTGGTCCTGCTCACCGCGACCGGGTTGACCTTGCCCTACGAGCAAGGACCCGTTCGGGACGGTGGCACGGTTTCGGGGGTCGTGATGCTGGAGGGTCCCGTCCCGGAGCCCCTCCGCTTCAAGGTCACGCGGGGCTCCGACCCCGAATTCTGCAAGCGGATCGCCGACGAGGCCGGTTATGTCACGCTGCCGCAAGCGAGGGTGACCGCTCGCCGTGAGATGGCGGATGTCGTCGTGTTCATTCAGGAGGTCCCGCGCGGAAAGCCGTTTCCCGCCGCGGGTCCTCTCGTGACCATCGACCAGTGCCGTTTCGAGCCCTTTGTCACAGCCGGCCTCTACGGGCAACCCCTTCGTCTCGAGATGCGCGACGCGATCATCCATCAGATTCGCGGCTGGGAGGTCCTGAGCAAAGGCCGTCTACCCCTGTTTCACTTACCCCATTTCGCCGTGGGTCAACAGCAGTCGCATACGCTCGAGATCCGGCGCAGCAGCGTGGTGAAGCTTGAATGCGATCAGCACCGGTTCATGCAGTCCTGGGTGCTGGTCGCCGCAAACCCGTACTTTACCGTGACCGGCGAGACCGGGCGCTTCGAGCTGTCGGATGTGCCCGCCGGCCGACACACGATCGGTGCGTGGCACCCCATTTTGGGGTACCAGGAGACAAGCGTGACGCTCCGCTCGGGTGAGAACCGAGAGGTGACACTCACATTTTCCGGGGCTTCTCGCCCCCACTGAGCCCGGCACCGACCGACTGTCCGACATGAACGACGCGCCCCTGTTTCGCGATCCTGACCTGGCCCCATCGCCGAGGATCTACCCGAACTTGCTGCAGGCCGTGGGGCTCCTCCTGCTGGCGATTGTGCTCCAAGCCGTCATCGGGACGAGCTTCACCCTGGTCTTTGGCGGCCAAGAAAGCCTGATGCGCGTCCCAGCCCTGTGGGGGTTCGTCAACCTCCTCTCGTTGAGCCCGGTGATCCTCTACGCGTGGCGGCGAGCGGGCGGCACTTCCGCACTGCTCCGCTTGCGCCCGATTCCTCCGATCCTGGTCGCGCCCATTCTTTCCTGCGTCATCGGCGTGGGAATCCTGGTCAGCGAGCTCGACAACGTGTCGCACACGATCATCGGCCCGCCACCCAAGGCCCTCGACTTCTCCTGGATGTTCACGGGGGACTGGCGCCAGTTGCCCGGCTCAATCTTTCTTCTCATGCTCGTTGCTCCGATCACGGAGGAGCTCCTGTTTCGCGGCCTGATTCTGCGCGGGCTCCTGAGCCGGTTCGGCGCCGGCTCTGCCGTGGTCGTCACGGCGATGCTCTTCGCCCTGTTCCATGTGAACCCCTGGCAATTCCTCGGCGCGTTCGTCCTCGGTCTCCTGTTCGGATGGTTTTACCTCGCCCTTCGATCGCTGGTTCCCTGCCTGATCGGCCACGCCGCCGTCAACGGGTTTCCCCTTCTCGTCTCCTTCACCTTTCCGTCCATTCCCGGCTTTTCGCTCGTCACGGATCCGATCCAGTTCCATCCGCTCTGGCTCGACGCGGCCGGGCTCCTCCTCGCGATTGTCGGCATAGCATGGTTGCGACGAGGACGTTGGACAACAGGAGGCGCTTCATCGTGCTAACGTGCCGCACTGGACGAGCCCGCATTCACGCAAACCTGCTGTGACCCGAGCGCTATTCCAAGGGCCGTTTTTCGCCCGGCCGAGGTCGTCCTCTTTCTCCGTCGCCGCGGGCTTCAGATCTAACAGCAGACGACGCCACAGCCGTCGCGCAATATCTTCAAAGGGAATCCGGAACTCCCGGATGTCTTCGTTTGCCAGCGTTGCTTCTCCGGACGCCTCCCAGACGATCTCGCCAGATCGCGCATCCCAGAGCTGGAGGGATAGGCGCAGCATCGAGATCCTCGTTTGAAAGACCCGGAGGCCAAAGAAAGACAAGCGCGCGGAGGCACTTTGGCTGAAGGCTGCCATGCTCGGAAGCGCGATGTAGCGGGCACCCACGGCGTGGCCGATCTTCTCCAGCGTGGCACGGTCGAGAATCCCGCTGTGGATATACTCGCTCATCATCCTCGCATAGGGGGAGGCAAGTCCTTGTTGATTAATGTCGCTCATCGCTTGTTGCGCGGGACCCACGTTCAGGCCAAGATCGTTTTCTCCCAGCACCTGAGACAACGAGCGCGACACCTGTACCGCGTACCCCTCAAGGCCAAACCCAACGACCCCGTTCAGTACGACCACCCGAGCTCGTGTCAGCGTCTGGGGATCAAACGAAGGCGATACGGAGACGAGGGAGACTTCCTCGCCCCATTGCCGCAGGGGGCCTGCGCAACCAAAGGCCACCGTCGCCAGTGCAAGGAGGGCAGCGACCAAGAATATGGGGCCCGCGGGCTTCACGGCCGCTACGCCTATGAAAGCTCCGGCAGAGCCCGCCGAGGTAGCCGGCATTCGCCAGGGCCTCGGCGGACGCACGATTCGCATTCCTCCACGGCTCGAGCCTACTCCCTTGAAATAGCTCAGGCTATAAAGGCCGGGGATTTCTGGTTTTCTGCGAAGGTGGGTGAACGGTCCGTCCGTCTGGTGCTTTTGTCGGGATCGATCCATGCGCGCTGGGCAGAGAAGTGAGCCGATGGCAGGCGGATCATACGGAACACACGGCTTCATGACAACAGAAACTTTTTGGCAAGGTGGACTTCTCATACGACCTGCGCTAAGGTCCGCCCATGGAGAACGGGCCCCGCTTCGTGCTCGGAGTCGATCTCGACGGGGTGGTCGCCGACTTCTACGGCGGCTTGCGGCAGGTCGCCGCGGAATGGCTCGATGTCCCTGTCGACCGGCTCACCGAACAGGTGACGTACAATCTCAGTGAGTGGTCGCTGGACAACGCCGGCGGGTATGAAGCGCTCCACCGCTTCGCCGTCACGCAGCGAAACCTGTTTCGGACGCTGGAGCCCATGCCCGGCGCGCCCGCCGCGTTGCGGCGCTTGTCGGCTTGCGACCTGCGGATCCGCATCATCACCCACCGCCTCTTCATCAAGTACTTTCATCAGCAGGCCATCCAGCAGACCATTGAATGGCTCGACTACCACGGCATTCCGTTCTGGGACCTGTGTTTCATGAAGGACAAGGCCGCGGTCGGAGCCGATCTCTATGTCGAGGATTCGCCGCACAACATCGAGCATCTGCGCCGGGACGGTCACGCCACCATCGTCTTTTCCAATTCCACCAACGGGCACCTTCCGCCACCCCGCGCGAGCTCGTGGGCCGAACTGGAGGAACTGGTCGTGAAGCACCTCGAAGAATGGCGACGCTCCTCGAAGTCACATCGGCGGGAGCTCTCGGGAACATAGATCGAGAGGCGCAAGGAGTCAGGCGTAGGGAGCCAGGAGCGAGAGGTGAGACTGCAACGCGAGCCTCATGACGTACGAACCTGCTCTAGGAACGCTCACCTGTGACCCGCATGTTGGCACCGAGGTTGGGCGAATGAAGTTCTGGCAGATCTGGCTCGTCATCATTGCGTTTTCGCTGATGGTCTACTTTCTGATCATGGGACCAGTCGTGCCTCGGTAAAAAGAGCGGCAACCCCCTCACCCTCTTTCCCGCAGGGGAAGAGGGGAGGGTGAGGGAGATCGGACGGGTGTGGTGCTTGTGGCGAGGTCTTCCCAGCGCTCGAAATCATTTTCAGCCGATCCATCGTCCGTCGGCACCTCGCTCACCTGCAGGGCGGAAAAGTCGAAGAGACCGCGGTCCATCAGGTGGGATGGCACGACGCGCGAGAGGGCGGCGAACATGTTGTCTCCGCATCCCGCGAACCGCTGCTCCAGCTGCTTCAAAAGCGTCTTGACCTGATTTCGCTTCAGATCCTCACGGGACCCGCAGAGGTCGCAGGGAATGATCGGGAACTGGCGCTCCTCCGCGTAGCGTGCGAGATCGTCCTCCCTCACGTAGGCCAACGGCCTGATCACCATGTGGCGCCGGTTGCTCGACAGCAGCTTCGGCGGCATGGCCTTGAGCCGTCCGGCGAACATCATGTTCAGCAGCAGCGTCTCGACGATGTCGTCCCGGTGATGGCCGAGCGCGATCTTCGTCGCCCCGAGCTCGGCTGCCACGCGATACAGAATCCCCCGGCGGAGCCGCGAGCAGAGCGAGCAGGGCGTCTCGCCCTCGGGGATGAGGCGCGTGACGACCGAGTAGGTGTCCTCGGTCTCGATGTGATAGGGGACGCCGATACGGCGCAAGTAGTCGGGCAGGACTTCTTCAGGGAAGCCGGGCTGGCGCTGATCGAGATTGACGGCAACGATCTCGAAGCGAATGGGCGCGCGCCGGCGCAGGAGCAGGAGCAGATCCAACAAGCCGTAGCTGTCCTTCCCACCGGAGAGGCAAACCATGACCCTGTCGCCATGCTCGATCATGGCGTAGTCGGCGATCGCTTGCCCGACCAACCGGCAGAGACGCTTCTGGATCTTGCTGCCCGAGTGCCGCTGGCTCTGCTCCTGACCCATGCGCTCACGCTCCCGGCCCGCGCCCGGGGACGGCACGGACGCGCGTTGCGCGCATTGTACCATTGTCGGGAGAAAAGCGAAGCCCTGAAGAGGGAAGCGGGGAGGGAAGGGTTCCACCCTCCAGGTTTCAGGTTCCGAGAGCAGGGGCAGGCCCTGCTGCCGGAACCTGAGACCTGGAACTTCTCTTGAGGTGCGGTGGCGCCGGAGCGCTGGACCGATTAGGAGCCGGCCTTGTCCTTGAGCAAGCGCGCGAGCAGGGATTCCCTGATGTTGACGCCAGGCGGGACATCGGCGTAGCTGTCGGCGTAATTGAGCGTCAGCTCAATCACCTCTTCTTCCGTCAGGTGATAGCTCTCGAGATCGGTCTCGACGTCGTCGTCTTGTGCGTGAGCCGTGCCGGACCAGAGGCGCAGGGCCGAGGCGATCGGTATCGCGGCGAGGCCCAGCGCGGTTACACCGGAGTGTCTCAGAAACGCTCGTCGGTTCATGGGTTCACCTTTGTCAAAAGTGAGACCTACCGTCCATGGCAGGGCAGATCTGCCATCCCTTCCAAGGATAGCAAACGACGGACTCGTTCCAGGGATCTACCCTAACTTTATTTTTTTACCAAAAATCAACGTGTTTCAGGGGTCCCCAATGGAGGGGACAGGGCGAGGTTTTTCGCGGGGGGCCTCAGGAGCTGCCCAGAGTGACCACGAGGGCGATCTCTGCACGATCCCGCAGCACCGTCATGCGCACCTGCTGGCCCGGGCGTGTCCGCTCGAGGAGGTAACTCTTTAGTTGGGCGGCCGAGACCACCGCGGTCCCCTCAATGGCGAGGAGGATATCCCCCTTCTCGAATCCGGCTTCCCGTGCCGGTCCGGTCGCACTGGACACGGCCACCAGCCATTGCGTGCCGACCTTGGCGGAGGTCAGCCCGAGGCCCAGCCGAGGAAAGCCGGCCCGCTCACCCTTGATGAGGGCCGTGATGATCCGGCCGGCCAATTGCGCGGGCACCCCGAAGGCCATCCGGCTGCATCGCCGTTCCCGCTCCGGTCCTTCGGTCTGAATGATGGCATGCACGAACCCCACGAGGTCGCCGCCCGTGTTGAAGAGCCCTCCGCCCGAGTTGCCGCTGCAGGCCGCCAGGTCCAGCTGCAGGAGCCGGGACGGCAGGGTGGGGAGGAAGGTTTCGGGATTGCCAACGTGGCCGAACCCGACGGTGGGGCCCCAGCCAAGCGGGTAGCCAACGGTGAACACCTCGTCGCCGGGGTCCGGCTCCTGCGCGCCGAGGAAGACGGTCCCGAGGACGGAGGAGGCGGCCTCCGGGTCCACGCGGTACACCGCCAGATCCACGAACTCGCTGAAGCCGACCAGCCTCGCAGGGAGCTCGTGAAAGTCCTCGGTGAGCACCCCGATCGTCTCGGCCAGGACGGTTTGGCCGCCCTCCTGCCGCGTGACGGCGTGGCGGGCCGTCACGATGTGGCCGTCGTGCAGATGGACCCCGGTGCCGCGAATTGAGAAATGGGCTTTCGTGGGTGCGGCTGTCCCCTGATCGTCCTGCAGAATCCCGACGGTGGCCCGCTTGGCCCGATCAATCGGAGCGGCTGGACGTTCGGCTTCCGTTTCTGCTGCCGCCGCCTGCGGGGCGAGCGGGATCATCGACAACCCGAGGGCCAGGCACAGGCCCAGCATCTGCCAGCGGGCCCATGACCGGGCTACGATCGGCCCCACAAGACCCGCTGCTCGCTGTGTCCGACTCATGTCGCCGCTCCCCCTCTTTTGGGACAAGGGACTGTAGCCAGCTCTACCCATTCCGTCAACCATGCTCACGACCCCCGCCTCCGGAAGGTCCTCACCAGGCCCCCTGCAAAGGGTCGATGCCGCTCCCCCATAAGCGGACTTGGACGGAGTGGCTCGTTCACGCCATACATGTAAGGTCAATCCGTGGCAACTACCACCGACCGCGCGCGCCCCGACGCTGCAGAGGCGGACCCGATGACCTGTCGACTTTGGCACGACGAGCCCGAGAGCACGGAGATGGATTTCCAAATCCGGACGTATCGACGTTTCTCGATGCAGTGTCCCGTCTTCTACCTCTGCGAGAAATTCATTGCTCAGGGGACCGTCTGGAATTTCTCGCGGAAGGGCTGGCGCGTGGACGGCGAGCACGATGTGCTGGTGGGAACGGTGCTCGCCCTCTGCGTGTTCCTCCCCGACCACCAGGTCCCGATGACGATCGAGCGGGCCATCGTGCGATGGTCCCGCGGCCAGGAATTCGGGCTGGAAACCCTCTATATGCAGCCGGAGCAGAACGCCCGGTTCAAGTTCTTCGTCAAGGACCTCGTCCGAGAGCTGCAACAATAGCGGCGGCGTTCTCCGTCACGGTTCTAGAAGCACCGATTGCTCACGCTCCGCTCGATGACCTCCTCGTCGAGCGTCACCGCCTCGTCCTGACCGGCGAGCCGATGCTCCTGCGGCAGCGCATGCGGTACCTGGAGCACGAGACGCGGCGCCTGTTCGCGAACCTCGACCCGCCACGTGCCTGATTCGTCGAACCCATCGACCTCCGCTTTCGATCCCTTGCCCCGGCGGAACTCG